>CAYGVA010000005.1:0-51803 GCA_964353225.1 uncultured Leptolyngbya sp. | reverse complement strand
AAGGGCCGGTGGGGCCAGAGGTCCAGAAGTTATCGGCCTCATCCATGCGCAAAATTCGGTGGGCCGGAATGCCCACCTGATCCCGCCAGATTGCGAAGGCGTCGTCATCCTCGCGAAAGACGCTGACCACCAAGCGGTTTGCCGGCAGCTTAAACACCTCTGTGGATAGCTCCCACGCCCAAGCGATCGCCTGCTCCTTGAAATAATCGCCAAAGCTGAAGTTGCCCAGCATCTCGAAAAAGGTGTGGTGCCGAGCGGTGCGCCCCACATTTTCAATGTCGTTGGTGCGAATACATTTTTGTGATGTGGTGGCTCGGGGCACCTCGGCGGGGCGTTGTCCCAGAAAGATCGGCTTGAAGGGCAGCATCCCAGCGATCGTCAGGAGCACCGTTGGGTCCTCTGGCACCAAAGACGCACTGGGTTGAATGCGATGTCCCCTGGCGGCATAGAAATCCAGGAAGGTTTGGCGAATCGCAGCTCCACTGGTGGTAATCGTCGGCAACGGGGAGTTAGACATGGGTCCTATGACGTCAAGGGCACAAGCAAGAAAATTCGGAAGCCTAGCTGTGAGAACTGAGGAAACCGAACTATGGTAAGAATGCGGTCAGCGGTTGGCGGGACAACAATTCCTCTCTTAACCAACATGACTGACTTGGCTAAGAGATAACAGGGGTGATCTTAGCGTTATTGGTGACCGTTGCCGGAGCGACGATGGCATACCCTTCGGTCTGCCGAGGGACCCAGTATTCCCTAGACCATCCGGGAGATAGGCCCTAGGCAATGAATAATTAAGCCACCATCAGTTTTTAAAGGGTTGATACCCTCTTAGGGTTTTTAGGCAGCGCCGCCAACACTAGGTGCATCCGTTGATTGCATTTCTGGGCTATCCTGCTGAATCAGGATTGATTGACCAATTAAGCTATTAAATCGATTAAGCCCCAAGTCTGCGATCGCTTTTCCTTGTCTTTGCTCGCCGCCCCTAAGCTCAGCGCTTAATTTCATGGATGCATCGGTCCTAATTGTTGGAGAAGCGTCATTCTCTAATCATTTACTTAAGCGGGTTCGGGGGCTGTCTGCCATGACGGTATGGTCAGCAGACAGTGCTGATGTCGCAATGACCCGTTTAGAAAAGCATCTGCCGGAATTGGTGGTGTTCCAGGCGGCGATGGCTGAGAACTGGTCCCTGTGCAAAACCATTCGACAGCAGTGGCATCCCCTATGGGTCTACTGTATCTGGTTAGATCATGGGTCGGGCATCGCCAAGCTGACCCCCCATCAAGTGCTACAGCGGCAGGCCCAACTCACGACGAAGGCCATGGAAGTGGGGGGGGATACCTATTTATGGTGGCCACCGCCCCCAACGTCGGCTTCGCCCAATCGACAATTCCAGGAAGATCCAGGGCTGAGTCGGATGATGCAAGCCCATATTCGGGCGGGGCTACAGCGGGTCCAGGCCTATCGTAAGCTCTCCGAAACCAACGATCTGCTTTCGGCGATCGCCCTGTCGGATGCCCTGACTGAGTTAAGCAATCGCCGGGCCTTAGATTGGCAACTGCCCCGCGAAATTCAGGCGGCACGCAGATCAAGTCAACCCCTCGGTTTACTGATTCTCGACATAGATTTCTTTAAATCGGTGAACGATCACCATGGCCATTTAGTGGGGGACCAGGTCTTGCAAATGGTAGCCGAGCGGCTGCGCCACAATATGCGATTTCATGAAACCCCTTTTCGCTATGGCGGTGAGGAGTTCGTGATTTTATTGAAAAATACCGACAGCAAAACAGCCGAACAGGTGGGGGAAAGGCTACGGCAACTGATGGATAATAACCCCTTTGTAATTGATGCAGAGCTGGATCTGTTTTTGACCGTCAGCATTGGCATCGCCACCCTCCAACCCAATGACGATGATGAGGGACTAGACCTGTTGGGTCGCGCTGACCGTAACCTGCTAACGGCCAAGGCTACCGGTCGGAATCGGGTGGTGATTAATTCGGTTGATCCGTCGGCTTAGCCCCCTTGGCGGTCAGTAGGGCTTGGCAGTCGCCTACGGAGGATTGGGCGGCCATGGCTTGCACCAAGGCCTCGTAGGCGTCCCCATGCTGCTCTAGGAGGGTCTTGGCTTGGAGTAACGCCCAGCGCTGTTGGGCTAACCCCTGCTGGACCGTGCGGCCCAACTGCTGCCAGAGGACGGTGAATTTTTGGCGATCATCCTGCCCGCCTAGGGCCTCCCCGTACATCAATTGTTCGGCAGCCACCCCCGCCATCCACACCATGCAATAGCGATTGAGCAGTTGGGCCGGAATTTGTCCGGCATCCATGGCGGCTTCTAGGGTCGTGATCTCAAACTGGACCCCCCCTTGGCCGGGAAATCCCTTGCGCCAAGCGTCCCAGGCGGTGAGGGTATAGTCGGTGACGGGGATCGAGAGGAGGTGGGCCACCAGCAGGTGACCGGCTTCGTGGTGCAGGACCCGCTGCTGCTGCCCTGCCGAAAATCGATTGAGCCCCCCCAAAAACAGGTTGCCGACGGTGCCGTTCCATTGGGCTTGATCAATAATGGCGATCGCCAGCACCGTCACCACCGCGATCGCCGGTACCGCCTGGGGAATCTGCATCAACGGCCCCAGCAGAATGGTGAAGGTAACCAGAAAGACGGAGATGGCAATAAGGTTAAGGGTTTGTTGGCCCATGGCTCGGTTTAAACGACGTTGCAAGGGAAATATTTGAGCTTTGGGTGCTCTGTTTTGGGGGTTGAGTGTTTAGCCCTGCACAGTGCCCTTAAGCCAAAACGCAAACTTCAAAACGGATTGCATTCGCTCCCCTAACGGTCCTGGTAAAAGGTTTCCAAGCTGTCGGGGTCTCCCACAAATCGCCAGTGCCAGGGCTCATAGCCCACTACGTTGTTTTCGGTGTCGGGAAAAGACAGCTCAAAGTTGTAGCGGGCGGCATTTTGCTGTAGCCACCGGAAGGCGGGGGTCCGCTCAAAGCTGACTTGCACATTCGCACTGGGCACTTTGCCGTCACCAAAGTCCACGGCATAGCCGGTGTGGTGCTCGCTGTAACCGGGGGGGGCGCTCACTTCCGCCCGAGCCAGGGTGCTCTTCCCGAGTTCGGCCTTGATTTGAAAAAACAAATACTGCTGATCACCATGGGAGCGAAAGCCCGAGAGGGGCATCAAACTAATGCCGTCGGCTCGGGCCGCCGCCACCATTGCTTCCACTGCCCTTACGGCAGCGGGCTGGAGTTTGACATGGGGGGCAGAGGGTAATGGTGCGAGGGTGTTTTTTGGGGCCTCATCATAGGCCCGATGGCCCAACAGGGTTTTATCGTCCCCTTGGGCAGCAGGCGGCACCCCAAGGGTGCTAGCGATGTCGTCTAGGTAGGTCGTCCACGGGATAGGTTGGGGATCGGGGCGGGCGATCGCTGCGCCCACCAGCCCTAAGGCGATCGCGCCGGTGCCCAGCCCGATTAGCCAAAGCCAGGACACATAGACGCGAGGGGACTCCTGGCCCTGACCAGGCCGAACAGAACCCTCCCGTCTCGCCTCGGGAATATCGTCAATGGAGCCAAACGAATCTGCAGCCACGGAGTTACACCATCCAGCAAGTACAGTCTGCGATGAAAACGGGTAGCGACCCCTGCACACCCTAGCGGATCCTGACGGACAGGAATGGATTTTACCCTAGCATTCTAGCTGTAGGAGCTGGGTGAGCCGGTCCCATGACCGATTCCCTCAAATAGTTCTACCGGTCGTGCCACCGCCGGATTCAGGGTTGTTCATGGGCTTGGTCTGCGTAGCTGCCCCAGACTAATTCCAGCGGGTGAAGATCCGCTTAATCTCAGCAATGGCCGTGTCAGCCGCTTCCTCTGGGGATACCCCGTCGGCACTGACACTGCGAATGGCAATGCCCCAGACATTCTCGGCTTGAACCTGGCTATAGGCAGGACTCACCACCGTATAGAGGGGACGGGTGGACTCAAATTGCTTGGCCGCCACGGAAATGTGAGGGTCAGAGGCATCGGTCCAAAATGGGTTTTGAAGCAGTTGCGGCATCACCGGGAAGTAACGGCCCTGGGCACCCTCTACAAACTGAGAGAGGATCTCAGGCTGGGTAAAATAAGAGACGAAATCCTTGGCCTCTTGTAACTGTGGGGAGTCGGCAAAAATCATCACCTGCTTGATGGAGACCACATAGCGCATCGGATCGCCATTGGGCTTGTTGGGCCATCCCACCGTCGCCATCCGCTCCCTATAGGTGACCTCATCTTGGCGCTGGGAACCCGGGATAGACAAGGTTGGGTTGGGGGTCATGACCGTGAGGCCACTGAGAAACAAGACATTGTTGTCGGGGTCGCTCCAGTCAACAGCGTTGGGGGGCACATAGCCGTCTTGATAAAAGCTGGTATAGGCCGTCAGGGTATCAATAATGCCTTGGCGCACCTGGGGATCATCCACCAGCAGTTCACCGCTGTCATCCAGGAGGCGGACATCAAAAGCCTCTAGGAACTGCTCAAACTGGTAACTGGTATCGGTGGCATCGGTGGACATGGGCAGACCGATGCCGTATAGGTCATCGCCCCAGCCATTTTGCCGCAGGCTATCCTGGGCCTGTTCCCAAAACCCCCAAAAGGCGTTCCAGTCCTGAGGAATGTCGTTGCCGGTTTGGTTGATGCTGGCCAGCAGATCGTTCCAGTAGTGAATGTGCGCCGCCTGCTGGGCAATGGGCACTGCGTAGTAGCTGCGCTCGTCGGTTTCACCGTTGAGATAGTAGACCCCGTCTAGGGCTTCGGGGCTATAGCGGTCGCGGATCGGCTCGATCACGTCGGTGATATCTGCTAGCTTGCCTTCCCATGCCAGTTTCGGGACCAGGGAGGGTTCCAGGGTTTGGCCATAGAGAATGTCGGGGGGGGTGCCCGCCGCGATCGCGCTTTCACTGGATTGAATCAGGTCTTTTTCGCTATAGAAGACCAACGATGTTTCGATACCGGTCTCAGCGGACCAATCGGCCACGGCCTGACGCACGGTCTCGGTTTCTTCGGGGTAGTACCCTTCGTTCCACCAAATTTCCAGGACGCCATCATCCTTAGCAGGGCCTCCGGATGACCCACCCCCACAGCTGGCGATACCCACCACCAGCGGTACCATGAGCGCTAACAGATGACGACGAGACATCAAAACTCTCCTAACTCAGGAATAACAATTCAACCATCAACCTGGATGAGGCTGCGATTGACCACAAAATTGTTAGCATCAACCAGCTTTTAAGGGCTGATTTTACAATCACAACGCCCCAATCATGCCATCACAGTTTGCCCAGCAGCGCTTGACAACCAAGAATTAACGCTTTTATTGGCATTGCGGCGGATACATTCTGATGCCATCAACCTATTTTCTAGAATCCTCCCCAAAAGGAGTGGCAATAACCAGGGGCTACATCTTTGCTGCCAATTCATGGTTCGCCATTCATGGTTCGCCCCTGCCTGGGTAACACCGGCGATCACAGCATTGCCATTTTAAAACTTAGATATGCAGTGCCTATGATTCACCCTGCCGCTTTGACCCGTTTAGCGATCGCCGTGATCGCATCCCTAGCTTTTCTAGATGCCTCGATTGGGGCTGACACAGCCGAAGTTGTGGTCCCAATCGAGGCATCTAGCACCACGGCGAGCCCAGCCCCCCCGCCAGCGTTAATGCGGCCCCGGTCAATACCGCTGCGGCCCTCGCCCCAACACCTGTAACCCCGGTCAATGCCGCCGCCGCCCCGTCCAGTAACCCCCAAGAGGAATACCACGGAGGACGCCGTTCTCTTCGGTGCTGGTTTCGGACTTGCGTTCCCCAATTATCGCAACAGGGTCGGTGGTGACCTGCACGTCGATGTCGTCTGGGTCTATGCTGGGCCGCTCGACCTTGGGATCAATAGCGCCATCGGTCTCGTTGAGTTCGGCACAGGGCATGAGTGACCCGTTGCCCCAGTCGTGATATCGCCCTGGGGTGATGGTGCAACCCTGTTTAGTGCTTGCAGTTCAGCCCTTACAATCAAATCACCCTTCAGACAGGTCCCGTGCCGTGGATCTCAAGCAGCGCCTTGCCCTCGCCCTCGACGACACCCAACCCGGTAGCGGGGGTTGGGTCACCAGCGGCATTTCCCTGCTGATTTTTGTTTCCGCCGCCGTCTTTGTAGTCGAAACCTACCCGCTGTCCCCCCCCCTAGATACCTTCTGCCACATCATTGATTGGGTGATTTTGGGCCTGTTTACCCTAGAGTACGGCCTGCGGCTGTGGAGTGCCGATCGCTGGTGGCGCTATTTCATTAGCCCCTATGGCTGGGTCGATTTGCTGGCGATTTTGCCCTTTTTACTCGGCTTTTTAGACATGCGGTTTTTGCGGCTGCTGCGGTGGCTGCGGGTGCTGCGGCTGGTCAGGCTGCTGGGCGATCGCAGTTGGCTGGGCCGCGTGGCCACCCCCGAGCGGCTGGTGGTGATTCGGATCGTCTTCACCCTGTTCACCCTAATCTTTATCTATGCGGGCATCATCTTTCAGATTGAGCAGCACTTTCACCCCGGCACCTTTAGCTCCTACTTAGATGCGGCTTACTTTGCCGTTGTCACCATGACCACTGTTGGCTTTGGGGATATCACCCCCGTGTCTGAGGCGGGCCGCTGGTTTACGGTGCTGATGATCCTCACCGGGATTACGCTAATTCCCACCCAACTCAGCGCCCTGATTCGCAGCGTCGTTAAGGTCTCCCAAACCCAAGCGGTCCCTTGTCTGCAATGCCACTGGGTGCAGCACGATGCCGATGCCCAGTTTTGTAAACGCTGCGGCACCGCCCTGCCCCTCACCGCTGAGCAGCTTGCTGCTGCCGTCGCCGCTGCGGCGATCCCACCGACCACTGCCAACATCCCATTTATGACCCCTACGGTCGAAGACTGACCTAATGGTTTGACCAGAATTTGGCCGGATCGGATGTGCCAACGGCCCCAACCTCGTCAACAGGCTGTTCTGCCAGGGCCGCGAGCCCTTGCTCTAGGGCGGTTGGCGACGCGCTGTAAAAGTAGCGACGGCGAAACTGCTCCTCTTGAATTGCCGCTAGAAACGGTTGGGCAATGGCCGAGTAGTTTTGGGGTGAAGGGGGTTGGGGTTGACCCAAAATCTGTAAGACATCATCACCCCCATGGGTGGTCGGCGATAGTGCTGTATTCACCTGAAAACCAAGGGCCTCAAGACTGGCCAAACCGATCTCCAAGGTTCTGCCACTGATGTCGAGCCGCTGACACCAGCGATCACGGGTCGTGGTTGCCCCCGTACGGCTAAGGTACTTGGCGATGCCCACCAGTTCTTGCCACTTTTGCGGGGGAGAGATCTCTGCCGGAGCACCGTAGGCCAGGGTCAAGGGCGGTGCGGATCGCGCCGGGGCCAATGCAGCCCAAGTCACTGGGCAATGGTGCAAAGCGGGGGGAGCAGAGGCGGGGGGATGGGGTTGTCGTTGGTCAATAAAGTGGGCACTGGGGGTCGCTAGGGCGATCGTTGCCGCCTCCCGCCCTGGATGGGAATGGAAGTCAATCAGTCGGGCTTCATAGCGGGACTGGGCCATATTCACATCCAGCTCGATCACCGCATCACAGGGCGTTGTCGGCAGATCCGCTTTGCGGTGCCCCCACCAATGGCCGGGAAACCGCTCTGCTGTGCTGTGATCCTGCAACGCAAAGGTTACCTGATAAAACCGCTGTTTCCCGCCCCGCTGATCCCGCAGCGCCCGCTCCCGAACATCGGTGAAGGCAACGTTTTTCAGCAGCAACCGGGGCACGGGGTTACCCATCCCGTAGGGTTCGAGCAATTTCAGCGTTTTAAAGAGATCGCGCCCCAGCTGCGCCACGGTAACCGTTAGGTCAATCGTTAAAGTGCTTTTGTGGGATGGCCCCATCTGGGGATGCTGCGATCGCAAGGCCCGATTAATGCCCGCTGTAAACAGGGGGATATTCTCCACCGGCAGGGTGAGCCCCGCCGCAAAGGGATGCCCCCCAAATGACCGCAGCAGATGGGCTTGGCCTTTGACCAAGGCATACAGGTCAATTTGATTCACCGATCGCGCTGAGCCCCGCGCCATTAAGGTTTGGCTACCGGCAGCGACCGGTTCTGTGGGCACCAGCTCCGTTTGAAAAAGCAGCGTCGGTCGGCCATAGATATGGGCAAGCTGACTGGCCACTAACCCCAATACCCCCGGCGACCACTGGGGATCGGCTAAGACAATCACTGGGGTTGTCGCCAAGTCCAACTGGGCCAATTGGGCTTCGGCCTCAGCCATAACCGTGGCCTGGAGTGCCTTGCGGCGGGTGTTGGCTAGCTCCGCATCTAGGGCTAAGGCTTCTGCATGGGGGCGATCGCGGCTGGTCAAAAGCGCAACCCCAAACCGAGCATCCCCATGGATGCGGCTCACGGCGTTGATGCGCGGCCCCAAGCCAAAGGCCACATCGGAGGGGCGATCGCCGCTGCGTTTGCACAGCTCCAAGAGCTTGCTGACCCCAGGGCGGAACCGTTGTTTGGCTTGACGGGCTAGGACTTGCAAACCCACCTGGGCCAGATAACGGCAGTCGCCCTTGAGGTTGACCAAGTCGGCAATCAAACCAATGGCCACCAAATCCAGCAGTTGGGTGAGGGGCTGAGTTGGGATCTGGGGGAGCCGCTCATACAGCGCCTCGACCAGTTTGTAGGCCACTGCCACCCCCGATAGATGTGCCAAGGGATGATCTGGGGGCAATTGCCGAGGATTGACTAAGGCCACCACCGGCGGACGATGGTCTGGCAGGGTGTGGTGATCGGTAACGATAACTTCCATGCCTAGGGTATTGGCGTAGGCAATTTCAGCGATCGCCGTGCTGCCCGTATCGCAAGTGACCAACAATTGGCACCCCCATGCCGCTAGGCGCTCTAACCCTGACATCGAGAGGCCATGGGATTCGGTAAAGCGATTGGGAATGGTGTAGCAGAGTTGATCGACCCCAGTTAGAAATTGCCCCAACCCCTCCCAAAGCACCGCCGTCGCCGTCAATCCATCCGCATCAAAGTCCCCCCAGATCGCCACCTTTTCCCCCTGGGTCTGGGCCTGCAACAGTCGCTCTACCGCCTGGGTGATCTCAGGTCCAAAGGCTGAGGGGCTGCTAGGGCTGTACTGGTCCGGATTAAGGAAACCCCCTAAACCGGTCAAATCTTGCCTACCCCGCTGCCATAGCAACGGTCCTAACCAAGCAGACACCATCGACAGCGAGCAACCACTCTGCTGTGCCACAGCCGCCAGCCAAGCGGCATCGGGGGAATAACGGCTAGCATTCCCCCCTTGATGGGCAGCATCTGTTTGAATCCAGCAAAACTGAGCATCGACCATAGGGGTGAGAAGGGCGAATGACGCTGAGCAACCTGAGGGAAGATCTACATGGATGACGGGGAACCATAGACTCAGCGATCAAGCACGTTATCGGCTCAATCTAAGCCCTACTGATATCCTGAGCGCTGGCCCTAATGAGGGGTAACATTGCGACCCATTTACCTTTGCCAATGTCTGCCTTGTGAATTCAGCCTGTTGGTCATTGTGACCAACAGGCTGATTCGGGGTATATTTTTTGGCGGGATAATATTAGACTTATCGGCAATCACTATTGAGGATATCCTCAATAGTGATTGCCGATAAGTTCTATGGTAAAAATGATTTCTATTTTAGGAATCGCTGTTTTGCATCTGTCATGATTGATGAGTGGCAGCTTGTCCGGATAGACCAAAGGTTCTGATGCAAAATAGGTCTGAGTCTCAGTCCATCATTATTGCAGCCTGAATAGGCCCCCCTTGCCTAATGATGTAGCCCATGGTTCTCGCATCCCCACCCTAGCTGCATGACAAAATATTTGCGTCCAGACCCGGCCAAGTTACTCGTGGTGGATGATAATTTACCCAGTCGATTACTCGCCATTGATATCCTTTCGGTAGAGGGATATGGCGTTTTAGAAGCGAGTAGCGGTCCTCAAGCCCTTGAGCGCATTCCAATTATTCAACCCGACCTGATCTTGCTGGACATCAGTATGCCGGGGATGGATGGCTTTGAAGTCTGCCGTCGTCTCAAGCAAGACGAAACCACTCGCCTGATTCCAGTCATCTTTCTGACCGCATTGGATGACCGTCGGACTCGCCTACAGGGGATTGCCGCTGGCGGGGATGACCTACTAACCAAGCCCTTCGACCCTTTGCAGCTATCCGCGCGGGTTAAATCCCTAGTTCACCAAAAGCGGCTGAATGAAGATTTAGACCACGCCAGTCAAGCGTTATTTTCCATTGCGCGGGCGATCGAGAGCCGTGACCCCCATACGGGGGATCACTGTGCGCGATTATCAAAGCTGTCCCAGGACTTTGGCCAATATCTAAGGCTATCTGCCAGCCAGCTCCGTGACCTCAACTGGGCCAGCTACCTCCATGACATCGGCAAGGTGGGCATTCCCGATGCAGTGCTGCTGAAAACAGGCCCTCTGACCCCAGAGGAGCAGGAGATCATGCGGCAGCATGTTTTCCTCGGGGAAAACATTTGCCGCCCCCTACGAACCATGCATGGGGTACTGCCGATCATTCGCCACCACCATGAACGCTGGGATGGTTCAGGGTATCCCGACCAGCTCAAAGGGGACGAAATTCCCTGGTTGGTGCAGATCTTTCAGATGATTGATATCTACGATGCCTTAGTCAGTGAGCGACCCTATAAGCCCGCTTTTTCGGTGGATTCGGCCCTAGGGATCCTCAGAGGTGAAGTGGCGCGAGGCTGGCGCAACCCAGCGTTAATGGCCCAGTTTGAGGCTTTTCTTAAGGGACGCACGGGATCAAGCGCAGATGACACCCCTCTATAACCCCACCCGTCACTGCCCCCTGTCGGGGCAAACCACGGTATACTCCGGGGCGAAGAAACGGGGCAGGGCTGAGGGAACGCAATGACATCAAAGCTAGCAGTGGCGGTACTAGCCGCCGGCAAGGGAACCCGCATGCAGTCCGCTTTGCCTAAGGTGCTGCATCCCTTAGGGGGGCGATCGCTCGTAGAATGCGCCTTAGACAGTCTGGCTACGGTAAACCCGACCCAACAATTGGTCATCGTTGGATACGCCGCTGATCGCATCAAAACGGCCCTTTCCCATCGCCCTGACCTCACCTTTGTGGCGCAGACCCAGCAATTGGGGACGGGCCATGCGGTGCAACAGGTAATTCCCCACTTGCAAGATTTTGAGGGGGACTTACTCGTCCTCAATGGCGATGTGCCCCTACTGCGTCCCGGCACCATCCAACATCTGTGGGACGTCCATCGCCACTACCAAAACGAGGCCACCCTTCTGACCGCCCAGTTCCCCGATCCCACGGGCTATGGCCGGGTGTTTTGCAACGACGACCATATCGTCACCAAAATCATCGAGCATCGGGACTGTACCGCCACCCAACGCCAAAATACTCGCATTAATGCGGGCGTCTACTGCTTTAGCTGGTCGGCCCTTGCCAAAATTCTGCCCCACCTCAAGGCCGATAACGATCAGCAAGAGTACTACCTGACGGATGTGGTCAAGGATTTGGCTCCGGTGATGGCCGTCGACGTGGCGGATCCCCAGGAGATCCAGGGCATCAACAACCGTAAGCAGTTGGCCGATGCCTATAGCATTCTGCAAAATCGGATTAAAGATGACTGGATGGCAGCGGGGGTCACCCTGATTGAGCCCGATACGATCACCATTGATACGACGGTGACCTTGGGCCGTGACGTGATTATCGAGCCCCAGACTCACCTACGGGGCAATACCACCATTGGCACGGGCAGCCGCATTGGCCCCGGTAGCCTGATTGAAAATAGTCAATTGGGGGATGGGGTGACGGTGCTGTATTCGGTGATTAGCGACAGTACCGTCAACGCCGCAAGTCGCGTCGGTCCCTATGCCCATCTGCGGGGACAGGCCACCGTGGGGCAAAACTGCCGGGTGGGTAACTTTGTAGAAATCAAAAAATCGACCCTGGGCGATCGCGTCAATGCCGCCCACCTCTCCTACCTGGGCGATGCCACCCTGGGCGATCGCGTCAATATTGGCGCGGGCACCATTACCGCCAACTATGATGGGGTTCAGAAGCATCCGACGGTGATTGGCGCTAACACCAAAACCGGCGCTAACACCGTACTGGTGGCACCGATCACCGTCGGAGCTGATGTCACCGTCGGGGCCGGGTCCGTGATCACTAAAAATGTGGAAGATGACTGCTTGGTGGTCGCTCGGGCAAAGCAACTCAGCATCCCTGGCTGGCGACCCACGCCCCCAGTGCCAACCTCTGAATAGGCCGCTGATGCCGCGATCAGCAATGTGTGGGGCTGCCTGGGGCACCTGGTGGACACTGCGCTGTGGGTAAACACCGTACAGCCTAAACGCTGATGTTACGCAGCCCCGCTGCCCAAGGCCAAGACTCGACTGTTCTGACAGCCCCACCCCCTCATCCCATGATTTTGGACCCCGACTATCCTCACATTGTCTTGTCCTATACCTACCGAGGGGCGCGCATTGAGCTGGATCAGAGTGAATGGCATGGCTCCCCCATCTATGCCGCCTGGGTCAGCTATGCCACCGGCACTGCCCTCGCCGTACCCAAAGCCTGGACCCGTTCGGAAGCATTGCAAAGGGCGCAACGCTGGGTCGATCGCCAGCTAATTTGCCCCGACAAGGGGTAACAGGTTCGGTATCCCCCCCTTCAGAGAATCAGGCAGGCCAAGCACTATAGATATAGCTGTTAAGCCGGAGCACATCTATGGGTAAAGTAGTTGGCATTGATTTAGGGACCACCAACTCTGTGGTCGCCGTTATGGAAGGGGGCAAACCCACGGTTATCGCAAACGCCGAAGGGTTCCGCACAACCCCCTCCGTCGTGGCTTACGCCAAAAATGGCGATCGCCTCGTCGGTCAAATCGCCAAACGCGGGGCAGTGATGAACCCCGAAAACACCTTTTATTCCGTTAAGCGTTTTATTGGTCGCCGCTTTGACGAAGTCGGCACCGAGTCCACCGAAGTGGCCTATAAGGTCATGAATGTGGGCAACAACCTCAAAATTGATAGCTCCCAGGCGGGCAAGCAGTTTGCCCCTGAGGAGATTTCTGCCCAGGTTTTGCGCAAGTTGGCCGATGATGCCAGCAAGTATCTCGGCGAGACCATCACCCAAGCGGTGATTACCGTCCCCGCTTATTTCAATGACTCTCAGCGGCAAGCCACCAAAGATGCAGGCAAAATCGCCGGTCTTGAAGTGCTGCGAATCATCAACGAGCCCACCGCCGCTTCCTTGGCCTACGGCCTGGATCGCAAGAGCAACGAAACCATCCTCGTCTTTGACTTGGGGGGCGGTACCTTCGACGTTTCCATTCTGGAAGTGGGCGATGGCGTCTTTGAAGTGTTGGCCACCTCTGGAGACACTCACTTAGGCGGCGACGACTTTGACAAAAAGATCGTCGATTACCTGGCGAAGCAATTCCAAAATTCTGAAGGCATCGACCTTCGTAAGGATAAGCAGGCCCTACAGCGCCTCACCGAAGCGGCTGAAAAAGCCAAGATTGAACTCTCTAGCGTCACCCAAGCCGAGATCAACCTGCCCTTTATCACCGCGACCCAAGACGGTCCTAAGCACCTCGAAACCGTGCTCACCCGCGCCCAGTTTGAGGAATTGGCCGCCGACCTGATTGATCGCAGCCGCATCCCCGTTGAGCAAGCCCTCAAGGATGCCAAGCTCAATAAGTCTGAGATTGATGAAGTGGTGCTGGTGGGGGGGTCAACCCGGATTCCTGCGGTTAAAGCGCTCGTGGAAAAAGTCCTCGGCAAAGCCCCCAACGAAACCGTTAACCCCGACGAAGTCGTGGCCATCGGCGCTGCGATTCAGGGCGGTGTCTTGGCTGGGGAAGTCAAGGACATTCTGCTCCTAGACGTCACGCCCCTATCCCTTGGGGTTGAGACCCTCGGCGGCGTCATGACCAAGCTCATTCCCAGGAACACCACCGTTCCCACCAAAAAGTCTGAAACCTTCTCCACCGCCGTGGATGGGCAGACCAATGTGGAAATTCACGTTCTCCAAGGGGAACGGGAAATGTCTAACGACAACAAGAGTCTCGGCACCTTCCGGCTAGATGGGATTCCCCCCGCTCCCCGAGGTGTTCCTCAAATCGAAGTCATCTTCGATATCGATGCCAACGGTATCCTCAGCGTTACTGCGAAGGATAAGGGCACCGGCAAGGAACAGACCATCAGCATTACCGGCGCATCCACCCTGGATGACAACGAGGTGGATCGCATGGTTAAGGATGCGGAAGCCAATGCCGCCGCAGACAAAGAGCGTCGCGAAAAAATCGACCTCAAGAACCAAGCCGATTCCTTGTCTTACCAGGCTGAGAAGCAAATCGAAGAGCTGGGTGACAAGGTGCCCGCCGATGAGAAAGAGAAGCTAACGGGGCAAATCAAAGCCCTCAAGGATGCTGTCGCCGCTGAGGACTATGACCAAATGCAGTCCTTGACCACGGAAGTGCAGCAGGCCCTGTACGCCATCAGTGCCAATCTCTATCAACAAGCGGGGGGCGCTGAGGCTGCCGCTGAGGGCGATCCCGGTGCTGCTCCTGCCGATGGCAGCGATGGCGGGGATGATGTAATTGATGCTGAGTTTACTGAGCCTAGCGACAAGTAAGGCAGTGACTTAGCACGACGACTTGCTCCGGCTAGCAAGGGCGGATGGCGGATGCCCCATTGGGGGGATATACGCCATCCGTTTTTTATGGCGTCTTCGAGCACCCTACCCGAGGGGAGGATTTCCCGGTTCCCTGGGTAAGGGTGATCCCTTGGCGTAATCTCCGTCCCCTCACATTTAACGAATCATGGTTGAATACAGCGGAGAGATTTGAAGGGGAGAAGTCTGTGGTCGATCGCCCGCTATCCGATGACCCAACCAGCTCGAATGAATCTACCCAGGGCGGCAGCCGCCTGATTAGCCGTTTGCTGCCCCCAGCGGTCAGGCTGTGGCTGGTATCCCAGGTAGAACATGTGGAGGATCTGGTTTTCAAGCTGGAAGGACGCGATCGCCAAATTTTGTCTGGCTACATTCCACAGGTAGAGGTGTCGGCCCGGCGGGCCATCTACCAGGGCATTCACGTCAGCCAGATCGCCGTACAAGCCCAAGAGATTCGGGTCAATCTTGGCCAGATCCTGCGGGGAAAGCAGTTGCGGCTGTTAGCGGCCTTTGAGGTAAACGGTGATCTCAGCCTGACGGAGGCCGATTTAAATACTTCCCTAAATTCCCCGCTGCTGGAGGAGGGGCTCTACAACTTTTTGACCCAGTTGGCGGCAGCGGAACCGGAAGCAGCAGTGCTCAAAAATATGCTGGAAGCCTGCCCTGAGAAAACGGTGCATCCCTATTACGACTGCGACGCCAAAATAGAAACGGGAACAATCACCCTACAGATGATCCCCCGGACGGAGGAAACCCTGCCGCCGATCACCATCGCGACGGGGTTAGTCATCATTGCAGGGCGCTATCTACAGTTGCAAAATCCCCAATGGTTGGCGGACGGTAAATTTGCCCCACTGCCTGCGCTCCAGGGCTTTCAACTGGATCTGGGGCCAGAGGTAGACCTGCGGCACTGCAGCCTTACCCCAGGACAAATGGCCCTGGCAGGGATGGTGCGGGTGTGGCCTTAGGGAAAATTGCTGGATGGTTCTGAAGTCTATTAGCCCCCTGCCCTGATGCCCTAGCCATCTGCAATCGGGATGGACTCTATGCCATCGGGGAATAGCAGGGGGTCGAAACCGCTGTCCCTTTACCTCAGGACCTCCACCATGGCGCGTTCTCAACGGTTGATGGTTTTGCTGTTGGCGGCCCTATGGGGGGCCATTTCAGGGACCTTAGCTCCACGGCCCGCCCCAGCAGAAATTGCCCCCAATGCCGAGGCGGGCGTACTGGACGACACCAGCCCGATATTTCCCGATAACGACAAGCGCTACTTTTACCAGATTCATCCCTTGGCGGGGACGGCGGGGGAAACCCTGGTGATTGATCTCCTCAGTCAAGACTTCAACGCTTTTTTGCTGCTTGCTGACCCAGATGGCAACTGGGTGGCCTCTGACGACGACAGTGGCAACGGCACCCATGCACGGATCACCTTTACCCTACCTAGGGATGGCACCTATGGGATTTGGGTGACTACTTCTGCGGCAAGCGAGACCGGTGCCTATGCGTTGCGCTGGCGATCGGCTAATGCAGCGGAACAGGCCCTACAGCGGGCTGCCCAACTCAGCCATAGCGCCCTACATTTGGAAGCTGATGGTCAGATTGAAGCGGCGATCGCCCAACTCACCGAAGCCATTGCCCTCTACCGCCAGCACCTCAGCCCCAATCACCCCACCCTTGCCAACCCCTTGAGTGATTTGGGGCGTCTCTATGAAGCCCAAGGGCAATACGAGGCTGCCGAGACCCATTTTCAGCAAGCCCTGCGGCTCTACCGGCGTCAGGGTCGGGCTGGGCAATTTAGGGCCGCTGTCGTGCTGAGTAACTTGGCGGAACTGTACCGTCTGCTCGGACGCTATGACGAGGCCGAGGCCCTTTACCCGGAAGCGCTATCGATCCTCCGAGGGGTATTGGGACCCCGTCATCTGGATGTGGCGACGGTGCTGAATAATCAAGGCTTGCTGTACGACGCCCAGGGCCGCTACGACGAGGCGGAGTCCAGCTTTCAAACCGCCCTGGCCATCCGTCGCGAACAGTTGGGTGATCGCCACCCCGATGTGGCTAATAGCCTGTACGGGTTGGCGATACTTTATTACAACCAGAGTCGTTATCCAGAAGCGGAAACCTTCTACCAAGAAAGCCTTTCGATTTTGCGATCGCAGCTCGGGGACGGTCACCTGCTGGTTGCGACGGTGCAGAATGGGCTCGCGGCCCTCTATTACGACCAAGGTCGCTACCCGGAGGCAGAAACCCTGTGGCTTAGGGTCTTAGCTATTTTTCGGGGGCAATGGGGCAACCAGCACCCTGATGTGGCCAGCACCCTCAACAACTTAGCCCTGCTATATGCCGACCAAGGGCGCTACCAGGAGGCCGAGCCCCTCTACGAAGAAGCACTGATGATGACCCAAGCATTGGTGGGCGATCGCCATAGGGCCGGGGCATCAATTTTAGATAACCTGGCCGCGCTCTATGACGCCCAGGGTCGCTATGAAGAAGCCATCACCCTCTATGAAACGGCCCTATCCATTCGTCGAGAGCAATTGGGGGCCGACCACCCGGAGGTGGCCCTCAGCCTGAATGGTCTGGCCTTAATTTATTGGAAGCAGGGCAACTACAACCCAGCGGTGAGCCTATTGCAAGAGGCCCTAGCCATTGGCCGTCAACGGTTTGGCGATAACCACCCAGACGTGGCCCTCAGCCTCAGTAACCTGGCGGTACTGTATCGGGCTCAAGGTCGCCTCGATGAAGCGGAGTCCCTCTTTCAAAGCACCCTGGCGATCTGGCGAACACACCTGGGTAACGACCATCCCAGGGTTGGGGCCACCCTCAACAATTTGGCCTGGTTGTATCTCGGTCAAGATCGCTACCAAGATGCCCTCCCCCTTTATCGGGATGCCCTGGCCATTGTGCAAGCCAGCGGCGGTGAATACCATCCCGATGCGGCCACCACCCTTAGCAGTTTGGCCATTCTCTACGGGGCACAGGGGGATATTGACCAAGCGGTGACGACCTTGGCCGAGGGGGTCGAGATCGAGGAGCGCAACCTCGATCTCAACCTTGCCACCTTGGCCGAAGCCCAACGCCAAAGCTATGCCACGACGGTCGTCAACTCGACCAATCTCGGCATTTCCCTACATCTGCAGCGGGACCCCACCTCGGTGCTTGCCCGTGAGTTGGCCCTAGCTAATATCCTGCAACGCAAAGGGCGGATCTTGGATGCCGCTACGGATAGTTGGCAAGCCCTGCGCAGCCATCTCAGCGTGGCGGAGCGCAGCCGTTTGGATGCCTTGGCCCACCTGCGTAGTCAACTGGCTAATTTGATCTTCAGCCCCCCCAGCACCCTTTCTCCCGAGCAATACCGCCGGGAGGTGGCACGACTGCGGGCAGAAGCACAAGTCTTGGCCGTGGCGCTGGCTCGCCAGAGTGCCCGCTTTCGGGTCGAGACGACCCCGGTCACCCTCGCCGCCGTCCAGAAGCGTATTCCTGAGGATGGGGTGCTAGTGGAATTTATCCGCTATCAACCCTTTGACTTTGAAGCCTATGGTTGGCAGGGCGATCGCTATGCCGCCTACCTGCTGTTTGCCGATGGGTCTAGCCAAGGAATCGACCTGGGAGAGGCAACCCCCCTCGATCAAGCTGTGCAAACCTTTAGCGAAGCCCTCCGCCGGGTAGATGCCTCTCCGACAGCGGCATCGCAAGCCCTGGCCCGCTTGCTCTGGACGCCCTTAGCGCCCTATCTCCAGGATGTTGATCAGGTGCTGATCTCCCCCGATGGCCAACTCAACCGCATCCCGTTTGAGGCCCTACAAACGCCAGCGGGCGAATATCTGGTTAGCCAGTACGCCATCAGCTATCTCAACTCTGGCCGCGACCTGCTGAAATTTGCCACCAGCCCCCCCAGCACGGCCCCTGGGGTGATTTTGGCCAGCCCCAACTACGACACTGGAGGCCGCGGGGCCGTGAGGCCAGGGAGCCTACGGTCCACTGATCTGACTGGGTTTCAGGTGGGGCCTCTGCCGGGTACTGCCGCCGAAGCGGCGGCGATCGCCCCCCTCTTACCCGATGCCGCAGTGCTGATCGGCGATGACGCCGCCGAAAGTCGCCTCAAGCAGGTGCAGGCCCCGCAAATTTTGCACATTGCCACCCATGGTTTCTTTCTAACGGACTTACCTCGGGTGGCTACCGCCGGACGTGGCTTGGGGGTAGAGGCCGTCACAGACTCCGGCACCAGAGCGCCCCAGTCAGAGCAGCCCCTCGAAAATCCGCTGCTGCGATCGGGGTTGGCCCTAGCAGGGTTCAATCAGCGCAGTGAGGGCGAGGAGGATGGTGTCTTCACCGCATTGGAGGCAGCAGGGCTAAATTTGCTGGGCACCCAACTGGTGGTGCTCTCCGCCTGTGAAACCGGGCTTGGGGATATTGCCAACGGAGAGGGGGTATATGGTTTGCGGCGGGCCTTTGCGATCGCTGGGGCTGAGACCCAATTAATCAGCCTTTGGCAGGTGGATGATCATGCCACCCAACAGCTGATGGTGGCTTACTACCAGCAACTCTTGGCTGGGGGCGGGCGCGCCGAATCCCTGCGCCAGGTGCAGCTCGACTTGCTAAACAGCAATAGCCCCTATGAACATCCCTATTACTGGGCGGCGTTTATTGTCTCCGGCAATTGGCAATCCCTGGATTAATACCGCCATGGCCCACATCAGGCATTCTCAGGGTGGCTTTTCAGGTGCTGAATTCACCGCTCGGGCTAAGTTTGTCGAATGCCTTGCAGGCAGGCGTTGCAAACGCGAAGCGTCCCCAACGGGGAAAACCCATACCCCCTATGACTTGTGGGAAGCAAGCCCACACCAAACCCAAAACGAGCGGTAACCTCCAAATGAGGATTGCCGTTACCTGTCCCTTTCAGCGCGTAGCCGGTTAATCAGCACCACGATCGCGCCCCTTGTGGCAGCATAGTGCAGGACTAAGTAATGCAGATCTGGAGTAGCAACTGTGGCGGCCCCCCAAGGACAAAAATATACCCCCGCAGAAATTGAGGCCAAATGGCAACAGGTCTGGACTGAGCAGGGTCTAGATCGGGCTGAAGAAGGGACCGATAAACCCAAGTTCTACGCCCTCTCCATGTTCCCGTACCCCTCGGGGAATCTGCACATGGGCCACGTCCGTAACTACACCATCACCGACGTCGTGGCGAGGGTCCGCCGGATGCAGGGCTATCGGGTGCTGCACCCCATGGGTTGGGATGCCTTTGGCCTGCCCGCCGAGAATGCCGCCATCGATCGCGGCATCCACCCCGCCCAGTGGACCCAGCAAAACATTGCGCAAATGAAAGTCCAGCTCCAACAGTTGGGCCTCTCCTACGACTGGGATCGGGAAGTCGCCACCTGCGCCCCCGACTATTACAAATGGACCCAGTGGAGCTTCATTCAGTTTTTAAAAGCCGACTTGGCCTATCAAAAAGAGGCGGCGGTCAATTGGGACCCAATCGACCAGACCGTGTTGGCCAATGAACAGGTGGATAGTGAGGGCAAATCGTGGCGGTCCGGGGCCAAGGTGGAGCGCAAGCTGCTGCGCCAGTGGTTCTTAAAAATTACTGACTACGCCGAAGAGCTATTGCAGGATCTCGACAAGCTCCCCGGTTGGCCCGAACGGGTGCGGGTCATGCAAGAGAACTGGATTGGCAAATCCACCGGTGCCCAGGTGGTGTTCACCACTGAAGCCGGTGACGAGCTGCCGGTGTTTACCACCCGCCCCGACACCCTCTGGGGAGCCACCTTCATGGTGCTGTCCCCCGAACATCCCCTGGTGGCAAAATTGACCACTGCTGAGCAGGCTGAGGCGATCGCAGCCTACCAAGCAGCCGCATCTGCCAAGAGCGACATCGATCGCACCGACGACACCAAAGAGAAAAGTGGCGTCTGGACCGGCAGCTATGCGGCCAACCCGGTAAATGGGGCCAAAATCCCCATTTGGATTGCCGACTACGTGTTGATGGGCTACGGCACCGGCGCAATTATGGCCGTCCCCGCCCATGACCAGCGGGACTTTGAATTTGCCCGCAAATATGACCTACCCATCCAGGTGGTGGTGCACCTCGTCGGCGAAACCCTCAGCGGCGACACCATGGCTGAGGCTTGGCCTGGGGACGGGGTGATGGTCAACTCCGGTCCCCTCAACGGTACCCCTGCCGGTAAAGGGGAGGGCCAAAGTGTGGCCCAGGCGATCCAATGGCTAGAGGAAAAAGGCAAGGGTCAAGGTCAAGTCAACTACCGCCTGCGGGATTGGTTGATTTCCCGCCAGCGCTACTGGGGGGTGCCGATTCCGGTGATTCACTGCCCCAGTTGTGGCACCGTACCGGTCCCCGACGAACAGTTGCCCGTAGAGCTACCAGAAAATGTGGAATTCAGCGGTCGTGGTGCCTCTCCCCTGTCGCAATTGGGGGATTGGGTGAATGTGCCCTGCCCCACCTGTGGGGAACCGG
This sequence comes from uncultured Leptolyngbya sp., assembly GCA_964353225.1. GTDB lineage: Bacteria > Cyanobacteriota > Cyanobacteriia > Phormidesmidales > Phormidesmidaceae > PCC-6406. The sequence continues at coordinate 30,576 of CAYGVA010000005.1, read as the reverse complement.
CCCAGCGAGAGACCGACACCATGGATACCTTTATTGACTCCTCCTGGTATTTCCTCCGCTATGCTGATGCCCGCAATGACGGGGCCATCTTTGACTTCGATAAGGTCAACGACTGGTTGCCGGTGGATCAGTACGTGGGGGGCATTGAGCACGCCATTTTGCACCTGCTGTATTCGCGGTTCTTTACGAAGGTGCTGCGCGATCGCGGCCTCCTCACCTGTGACGAGCCCTTCAGCCGGTTGCTCACCCAGGGCATGGTGCAAAACATCACCTACAAAAACCCCAAAACCGGCAAGTACATCCCCATCCCTAACATTACCGATGCCGATCAGCCCGTGGATCCGGAAACAGGCGATCCCCTAGAGGTCTTCTACGAAAAGATGTCGAAATCCAAGTACAACGGCGTTGCCCCCCAGGACGTGTTATCTAAATATGGGGCCGACACCGCCCGCATGTTCATCCTATTCAAAGCGCCCCCCGAAAAGGATTTGGAATGGGATGACGCCGATGTGGAAGGGCAGTACCGATTTTTGAACCGGGTCTGGCGATTGGTGACGGAGTTCATCGCAACCACCAACGTAGGGGCGCAAGGCATTACGCCCGCCCCCGGCGACCTAACCAAACCCGAAAAAAATCTGCGCCGCGCTATCCACATTGCCATCAAAGAAATCAGCGAAGATATCGAAGGGGATTACCAGTTCAACACCGCCGTGTCGGAATTGATGAAGCTCAGCAATGCCCTCACCGATGCGAAATGCACCGATTCCCCCGTCTACGCCGAAGGCATCACCACCCTGGTGAAGTTGATCGCCCCCTTTGCCCCCCACATGGCCGAAGAGCTGTGGCAAAAATTACGGCAAACCGCGTCTATTCACACCCAGCCCTGGCCGATTTTAGATGAATCTGCCCTCGTGGCCGACGAAATCAACCTGGTGATCCAAATTATGGGTAAGACCCGAGGCACCATCACCGTCCCCGCCGATTCTGACAAAGTGGCCCTAGAAACCTATGCCAAAGAGTCAGAGCTTGCCCAGCGGTATATTGCCGGTAAAACCCTCAAAAAAGTAATCGTAGTGCCAGGCAAGCTAGTCAATTTTGTCGTTGCGCCAACCTAAGAATACGACCCTCCCCTGCAATTTCTTGACTGAATTTGCAGGGGGAACGTTAAGGTTTGGTTAACCCTCAACCTTTTGTTAGGGAATGTTTAAAACGTCCTCTGCACTGCATTTGACTACCCAGGATGAGCAAGACAGTATGGAGACTCTAAGCTTCCACCTGGCTCCCCCCGATACGCTCTAATGTTCGGAGGATATCCTTTGCGTAGAAACTAAAACGCTATTGAGAAAATCTTGATATACCGAATCGTCAAAGGTTGAGTCTCGGAATTTTCTACGGTTTAGAATTTGGCCGTAGACTGATAGGATTCTCCTGTAATTGATAAAACCTTTGGTATGACGTCTCTAGCGTTATCGACCGTCCAGCAGCAAAGCGTTCGTGTGGGCTTGGGTAAGGTTCTCATCGTTGAGGACGAAGCACTCATTCGAGAAACCATTGGATTGGCGTTAGCCGACGAAGGCTTTGATGTCGTCGTAGCCGGAGATGGGCTGGCGGCCCTAGAGCTTTTGGGCGCAACTGCCGCTGCGGCCCGTAAGCCATCACCTGATATTAGTTTGGTGATTCTAGATTTGATGTTGCCCGGCATGAACGGCCTGGACCTGTGTCGTTTGGTCCGCCACCAGGGTATGGATGTACCGATTTTGATGCTCAGCGCCAAGGGCACGGAGACCGACCGAGTGGTAGGGCTAGAGATCGGAGCGGATGATTACTTGCCCAAGCCCTTTGGGATGCGGGAACTGGTGGCCCGTTGTCGAGCCCTATTGCGTCGCCATCAGGGCATCGCCACCACCGAGCCGGATCCGGTTTTACGCTTCCAAAAGATTGTGCTAAACCCTAAGGAATGTCGAGTTTTTCTGGGGGATGACGAGCTGAACCTCTCTCCCAAAGAATTCCGCATCTTAGAGCTGTTTATGGGTCAACCCCGACGGGTGTGGTCTCGGGATCAAATCATCGACCAGGTCTGGGGCCATGACTTTATGGGGGATAACAAGACCGTTGATGTCCACATTCGCTGGCTACGGGAAAAGATTGAGAGTGATCCCAGCAAGCCAGAATACTTGAAAACCGTGCGCGGCTTTGGGTATCGTCTGGGATAAAACCTCAGTAATGGGTTTGCTTGGGTGGGGGTTTGGCATTGCCAGATCCCCATTGCTTTAGGCAATTACCGAGCACTAAAATCCCGGCTGTCGAGCGAATGGACTGACAAAACAGCCTGCCATCCCAATCCTGTATGAGGTCAGGAGACCTGCCCTCTACCCTGGTATGTTCATTGCCCGCAATCGCCTTGTGGAAGCGAGTTACCTAATGGCATGCCATAGCACCATCACCATTTCATGTTCTTTGCGCAGCATTTATCATGAGTGATCCCTTGGGTTCTGGCATGGTGGTTTGCCCCCACCACCTCGCTTCAGAAGCGGGGGCTGAGATGCTGCGGGCCGGGGGCAATGCGATCGATGCGGCGATCGCCACCCAAGCTGCCCTTGGGGTGGTTTATCCCCACATGACCGGCCTCGGGGGTGATGCCTTTTGGCTGATCTATGACGCAACGAGTCAACAACTACGGGGGTTGAATGGATCCGGTCGTGCCGCCCAAAAGGCCACCCTAGCCGCCTACCGCGATCAAGGCTGGGCAGACATTCCCCAACGGGGTCCCCTAGGGGCCATTACGGTGCCGGGTGGGGTGGATTCTTGGGGCGTCGCCCATGCCCGGTTGGGGCAATTGCCCTGGGCCGTGCTTCTGCAACCGGCGATCGCCCTGGCAACAACGGGCTACCCCGCCACAGGCTCTCAAACCTACTGGACCCGCAAAGATCTCCCCTATCTGACTGAACATGGGCCTGAAAACAGTCCATTTTTGCCAAATGGAAAAATTCCTGACCCCGGCCAGGTCCTCACCAATCCTGACCTGGCCCATACCCTAGAAACCCTGGCGAGAGAGGGATCCCAGTCGCTGTATCAAGGGGATTTAGCCGATCTCATCGGCCAGCATTTAGACATGGTGGGTGGATTAATGACCGCTGCAGATTTGGCGGCCCACCGATCCGACTGGGTAGCGCCCATCTCTACAACCTACCGGGGCCACACCATTTGGCAACTTCCCCCCAATAGCCAGGGGTTGACGGTGCTGCAAGCCCTGAACCTGATTGAAGGGTTCGACCTCGCATCGATCGGCCATGGCACCGCCGACTATTACCATCTGCTGGTGGAGGCAACTAAGCTGGCTTTTGCCGATCGCGATCGCTGGCTCACCGATCCAGATTTTGCAGCCATTCCCACCGAGCGGTTGATTTCAAAAGCCTATGGAGATCGCTGCCGATCCCAGATTGACAGGCATCGGTCGCGCCCGGTTACAGCGGCAGCGATCGGCGGCGACACCGTCTATACCGCCGTTGTGGATAGGGCGGGCAATGCAGTCTCGGTGATCCAGAGTTTGTACTTTGATTTTGGTTCAGCAGTGATGGTGCCGGGGACGGGGTTCGTATTGCAAAATCGGGGTTCGTTCTTTTCGTTGAATGCCGCGCATATCAATGGCTTAGTCCCCGGCAAGCGCACCTTTCATACCCTCATGCCGGGGATGGTCTGTACTGATAACCAACCGCAGTGGGTTTTGGGCACCATGGGCGGCGAAGGCCAGCCCCAAACCCAGTTGGCCCTGCTGACCCGATTACTGGACTATGGGTGCGACCCCCAAACAGCGATTGACCTACCCAGATGGCTCTGGGGGCGGACCTGGGGCGATACCAGTAGTGGCTTAGCCATGGAAGGGCGAATCCCCCCGAATATCCAGGCTGAGCTGCAACAGCGGGGACATCCGGTCAAAGCCGCCCCAGACTGGACAGAAAAAATGGGCCATGCCCACATGATCCACATTGACCCAGCTACGGCACTGCTGCAAGGGGGCTGTGATCGCCGTAGTGATGGGGCGGTGGCGATGGTTAGTTAGCGCTATTCCATCGGTATACTATAGGCAAGATAATCTCCCCACGGGGGGAAGCACGGCAGGCACCCTATGGAATGGCATGTGACCGATGCGGAAAGTCTACGGGTGATCGACAGCGAAATTGGTGCTCACTCGTTTGTTCCGTCAGAGTATGAGTTAATTCGTCGTGTCATCTACGCCAGTGCAGACTTTGACTACGTATCGCTGACCCAATTTTCGCCCCAAGCATTACAGTCAGGGGCGGCAGCGCTCGCCGCCCGCACCACGATCATTGTGGATGTGCCGATGGTGCAAGTGGGCATTGCCCCCACCATTCAAAATACCTTTGCCAACCCGGTTTACTGCAGCATCGATGCGTTAACCCGGCCCCAAAAGGATAAGACCCGAGCGGCCTGGGGCATTGAAACCCTGGCCCAACGGTACCCAGAAGGGATTTTTGTGATTGGGGAGTCCCAGACCGCATTGGCGTCCCTTGTAGACCTTATAGAGGCTGATCAGGTGAGACCGGCATTGGTTGTGGCGACCCCAGCAGGTTTCTTAGATACAGATGTGCTGAAGGCCCGACTCCAGGATTCCATGGTGCCCCACATTCGCATTGATGGTCGTAAGGGCAACGCAGTGTTGGCAGTGGCAATTTTAGAGGGGTTAATTGACTTAGCCTGGCAAGCCTATGGTCAGGAGGGGAGTGCTTAGGTCGTTTCCTTGCCGGGTTGTCAGCGACAGAGCCCATCGCCCGTCAGGGCAATGTCAGTAATCAGTACAGAGTGCCATAAAAAAGACCTAGGCGTAACGCGCTTAGGTCTTTTTTATATCGTCAAGAATAAGCTTAAGACCTTTACTTGCCTTAAATAGCTTGGGGGGCCATGGAGGGCAAGACCTCGGCGCTGTCGTCATAGACCGTCAAACTAGCGGGTTTTTGGCAATGCATGACAGTTGCTCGGATGTTCTGAGCACCTTCCTGAGCCAGATCATCGATATACCCTTTCTTCGCTAAGGCCGCCTCTTCGGCAATTGAAAAAGGCCCGAAATAGTAGGTGCAGGTAGGTGAGTCGGTTTTAACCTCAACCCACCAAGATTTGCCTGTCCCGAACCAAGACCCCAGTATCTTACTAAATATGTTCTTCATAAAACCTGCTTGCCCATCTAGTACTACGTCAGATTGCGTGAAATTGAATTTAACGCCAACAGAGTCATTGTATTTTTTATACTCCGTTACTTTGAGTTTTGCAAAGAATTAAGCTTTAGTTGCTGATTCCATTGTTGTCGATATATTTCATACAGAGCCATGCCTGTGGCCACCGAAGCATTTAGACTGGGAGTTTTGCCCGACAAAGGTACAGACACCAGATTGTCGCACCCCTGCTGCACCGTCAGGCTAAGGCCACTCCCTTCTGCGCCGATGACTAAAACTGTAGCATCCGTAAATTGAACCGTGTGTATCGGCTGGCTCGCTTCTGCGGCGAGGCCGTAGATCCAAAAATTCTCGGTTTTGAGGGTTTCCAACGCGCGCTTTAAGTTGACGACTCGGGCAATCGGGAAATGCTCGATGGCACCTGCGGACACCTTGGCCACGGTAGAGGTGACGCCAACGGCCCGCCGCTGGGGAATGATCAGACCTTGCGCCCCGATCGCTTCAGCACTACGAATAATGGCTCCCAAGTTGTGGGGATCGGTAATGCCGTCTGCGGCTAGGAGGACTGGGCGGGTACTGGTGTCTTTGGCATGGGCGATCAGGGTTGCCAGTTCCCAGTAGCTGTAGGGGGCGATTTGGGCAACAATGCCTTGGTGATTTTGATTCTGGGCAATTTGTCCCAAGCGCCGAGCATCAACCTCATCAATCACTGCACCATTGGCCTTAGCGGTGTTCAGAAGCTCCATGAAGCGACCGTCATATCGTAGCCTTGCATTGATCCAGAGACGATTGAGGGAGCGTTCGCCCGCTAATGCCGCTTCAATGGCGTGGCGACCATAGATTAAATCATCGGTGTTTTTGCCAGACTTTTCATGCTCTTGGGGCGCATCCCACCGCTCCTCGCGGCGATCGGGTGGTTCTTGGTGTTTGGACTGGAATCGATTTCCAGATGGCGCTCTATCCTTCGGTTGAAATCGACGCGAAGAACCCTCTTGGGAGGAAGGACGTGGCTTGCCGGTTCGTGGGGATCTTTTGGGGCTAGAAAAGCGATCCCCACGGTCCAGTTGCTGAGGCCGTTCAGAAGATGCTGCCCCAGCACCGTCATCGAACCTTGTCTGTCGGGGCAATTGGGGTTTGGCTGAACGAGCCTTGACCGGTTTGGACGGATAAGCAGATCCAGGCCCTTCCGACGCGTCTCGCCGTGGCCCTTTGCGCCGTGGTGGTGGCGATGAAGCACCACGGCGGCGGGGTTTGTCTTGGGAGCGAGGGCGACGATCAGCCATGATAAATGCAGTAGGAGTGGGGTTGTGAACAGAACAAAATTCGGGAACCAGTGGAATGCTACCCCAACCTTTCTAGCTCCAGTTGATTGAGCAATTCGCCCAATCGTTGCAGATTCGTTAGGTAGAGATAGCCCACCAAGGTCTCTAGACTGGTGGCCTTTTGATAAATGGCTGCTGAGGCCCTTTGTCGACGATTCGATGCTACGTTACGGCCCCTGCGCACGATCTCCGTCTCAGCTGGGGTCAAATGGGGAATGAGGGCGTCTAGATGGTGGGCTTGTTGCTCGGCCCGCACCTGACTCACCACCTGCTGATGGTAGGTCTGGATGCGCTGGGGCGGCAACAGGTAATGGCCCCGAATGAACAGCTCATAAACCGCATCCCCAACGTAGGCTAAAGCCGACGGTGACAATTCCCGCAGTTGACTTTCTGAGGGTGACCCAGGCGATATTGTTAGGCCAAAGGCGTTATGGGAAGAAGCTACAGCATCCCCAGTCGCAGGCTCTGAGTCTTGACCCATATTTTCAAAGTCAGCCCTCAAACATAATCAACAGCGCCGAAAAAGGACGCATGGTCATACCCTAATCAGGGTTGCTTAGATTTGAGATCGCCTCCTCTAAAGAGGGCTGAACGGAGAGAAATTTCTCTAGGCGAACTAATTTGACGGTCTGCATAACTCGGGGATTCGCAATGACTTGAACGCTTCCCTTTGCTTCCTTCGCCTTTTTGACGAGCTGCACTAATGCCCCCAGGCCAGAACTATCGACAAAATCAATGCCGGATAAATCTAGGATTGCATGGGAAGGGCCGTCATCGATATGCTGACTCAAAACCTTCCGAAAGGTTGGTTCTGAAAAGGCATCTAGCAGACCGGTGAGGCGGAAAATTTGACAATTTACCCTAACGTCGCGAGTGCCTCGTAAGCTTACGGTCAGGGCCAGTGATTCAGCGATGGGAGACCTCCCGGTGGCCAGCTCAGAATTTGAGACCTCAGTATAGGGCAGGATTTTAGGAACTGCAAGCAACCCGTAAGCCAGAAAAATAAGCTGCTATAGGGGGGCTTGCTCTACCACTAATGGAGTTGCTTGGCCTTTGTGTTGCTGCATTAGATCTACGAACTGACGGAAGAGATAATCGGCATCATGGGGGCCTGGGCTGGCCTCGGGATGGTACTGCACAGAAAAGAGCGGTAGGGTTTTATGGCGCAGTCCGGCAACGGTGCGATCGTTGAGGTTTAGGTGGGTGATTTCCACCTCTGCTTGCGGAATAGAGTCTGCATCCAAGGCAAAACCATGGTTCTGGCTGGTGATTTCCACGTGAGCGGTGAGGCCACAGGGCTGATTGAGCCCCCGGTGGCCAAATTTGAGCTTGAAGGTTTTAGCACCGAGGGAGAGCCCTAGAATTTGATGGCCCATACAAATGCCGAAAGTCGGTATGTTCTGTTCTAAAAGGGCCGCAACGGTCGCCGGAGCTTCGGTCACCGCCGCTGGGTCACCGGGACCATTAGAGAGAAAAATGCCGTCGGGCTCATAGGCCAAAATCGTTGCGGCATCAGTATGGGCGGGGACCACAATCACTCGGCAGCCGTAACGAGTCAACCGCCGCAGGATGTTGCGCTTGATGCCAAAGTCGAGAGCCACCACGGTTAAAGGTGCTGCCACTTCCTGGGGGCCATCAAAATATTCCCAAGGGGCGGTGGTGGCTTCTTCCCATTCGTAGGGGCTATCCGTCGTGACAGCCTGCACGAGATCTAGCCCTTCCATAGAGGGGGCATCCTGCAGTTGGCGCAGCAATTCTTCTGCATCCAAAATCTCAGTGGAGACCGCGCCGTTCATGGCCCCGGTGGTGCGAAGTTGGCGGGTCAGCGCGCGGGTATCAATGCCGTAAATGCCGGGAATCCCATGGTGCTTGAGGTAGTCGGACAGGGTCTGGGTGCTGCGCCAATTGCTGGGGTGATGACAAATATTGCGGGCGATCGCCCCCATTACTTGGGGCCGTTGCGATTCTTCGTCCTCTACGTTGACACCCGTATTCCCCAGTTCTGGATAGGTAAAGGTCACCAGTTGGCCCCGATAGCTCGGATCGGTGAGCACCTCTTGGTAGCCGGTCATGCCGGTATTGAAGACCACCTCCCCCATGACTGTGCCAGGGGCACCAAAGGTAAACCCCCGAAAAATAGAGCCATTCGCTAACACTAGCAATGCGGGTTGGGTTTCAGCAGGGGGGAACATAGGCAGTGACCATACGTTAAATTTGGAACTAGAAGTCAGCCTACTCCTAGCCCCAGCGGGCAAACTTAAGGATAGCTAACTCTCAGCGCTTGCTTTAACTCTTCTACAGCAATGTCATCGAGTCTACTGGCCGCCGTCACGACCCGGATCGTCACCATCGTTTTGGGGGTTTCCTTCGGGGGGTGTGCATTAGTGCGCTCTCCAGAACCTCAATCCGCCTCGACGCCGACTGCCGCTTCTACCCCAGCGGTCGTCTCTGCCCCTGCCCCTACCCCAGATCCGGAACCGAGTCCTAGGACTAACTTTTTCAAAGAAGGGGTTAACCGAGCCCAGAGTGCCGTTGCCATCGGCCAATCAGCCCAGTCTGAGGATGATTGGAACCTCGCGGCCAGTCGCTGGCAGCAGGCGATGAACTACATGGAGCAGGTGCCAGACTCCGACGCCAACCATGCCACGGCGCAACAAAAGGCCAAGGAATATAAGCAAAATCTGGCCCTAGCTCAGCAACGGGCCGAAGGTGAAGTCGCCGCCGCCAATGCGGCTAGCCAAGAGAGACCCGCTAATGCCCCGGATGAGAATGGCCGGGTGGCTCGCATCTTGATCGTGGAGCGCCGGGGCGGGACCCCGGTCGTGTCAGTGGGTTTGGCCGCCGGGGGAGGGAGGCAACGCTTCGATATGTTGTTTGACACTGGGGCAACAGGGACGTTGATTACCGATGCCATGGCTCGGGCCATTGGCTTTCAACCCACCGGTCAGGCGACGGTGATTGTCGCGGATGGCCGCCGGGTCACCCTACCCATTGGGTATGTCGATATCGAGGTGGGTGGTTTGGTTAAGCGGGATATCTTGGTGGCGGTAGGGGGCGACGTTGGTTTGCTAGGGCAAGATGTGTATGGGGAATATGGTCTCTCAGTCGGCAGTCGCGTCATTGATCTCTATCAATAAGTTCAACTGGCTTGTTCAACCGCAGCGCAGATCTGACGGAAAAGATCTGAAATCTCCCCAAGTCGCTGGCACCAATTACCCTGCCTGTTCTCATCCGTGTCTTAACCTACTCTTGATAGACGGAAAGACCGCGATCGCTGAATATTAAGTACAAGAGCAAATCTTAATACAACATTAAATGGTTGTCTGAGTACTCCGGCCGCCTAAGGGCCTGTACCGGTGCCTGCTCATGTACACCCTCGCCAGATAGAGGCTATTTCACCATGACTGCAACGACCTTTCCCATCGATCTAGGGGCTTATCAGCGCATCACTCTAGATCCTGCTGTACCGACCCTCACCGACGCGCAGCGCAGTGCCCTGAAAGCAAATATTCAGCTCTGCCGCGATGCGATCGTCTTCTTTACAGCTACGGGTGCCGCTCGGGGGGTCGGTGGTCATACGGGGGGTCCCTACGACACCGTGCCTGAGGTGATGGTCCTGGATGCCCTCTTCCGGGGAAACGCTGACGGGTTTGTCCCCACCTTCTTTGACGAAGCCGGTCACCGGGTTGGCACCCAATACCTGATGGCCACTCTCAACGGTGACCTGCCCGCCGAGCAGCTGATGCATTACCGAGAAGCCAACGCTCAACTCCCCGGCCACCCTGAACTGGGCCTCACCCCCGGCGTCAAGTTCAGCTCCGGTCGTTTGGGTCACATGTGGCCCTATGTGAATGGCGTCGCCCTGGCCAACCCTGGCAAGACCGTCTTCTGTTTGGGCTCCGATGGCTCCCAGCAGGAAGGAAATGACGCGGAAGCGGCCCGATTGGCCGTGGCTCAACATGTCAACGTCAAGCTGCTGATCGACGATAACGATGTGACGATCGCCGGTAATCCCTCCAGCTACATGGGCGGCTACAGCGTTAAACAAACCCTCGAAGGCCATGGCCTCACAGTCTTGACCTGTGATGGGGAAGACATCGACGCTCTCTATGCCAACATCTGTGAAGCCATTAATACCCCTGGCCCAGTCGCCGTCGTGTTAAAGCGCCCCATGTGCCCTGGCATTGAAGGCTTAGAAGGCTCTAACCACGGCCATGACGTGATTTCTGTGGATGGTGCCCTTAAGTATCTCGGGGCTAAAGGCCACACCGCAGCGGTAGACTTTCTCAAAGGGATCGAAAAGCCCAAAAACACCTACGAATTCCTGGGCTCTAGCGACAAGATGGGCTCCAACCGCAACGTCTTTGGCGAAGCCATGGTGGAAGTCCTCGGAGCCATGGACGAAGACACCCGCAAGCAGAGCGTCTTAGTGGTCGACAGTGACCTCGAAGGCTCCTGCGGATTGGCTCAAATTCGTCAGGCCCATCCCGAAGTCTTTATTAGTGGCGGCATTCAAGAGCGGGGCAACCTCTCCGCCGCTGCGGGCTTTGGCATGGAAAAAGGCAAGCAAGGGGTGTTTGCCACCTTCAGCGCCTTCCTAGAGATGTGTATCTCTGAGATCACCATGGCCCGGTTGAACTACTCCAACCTGCTGTGTCACTTCTCCCATGCCGGTATCGACGACATGGCCGATAACACCTGCCATTTCGGTATCAACAATATGTTTGCCGACAATGGCCTGGATGACGGCTATGAGACGCGGCTGTATTTCCCCGCTGACGCTAACCAAATGCGGGCCGTGGTGGGCCGAGTGTTCCATGATCCGGGGCTGCGCTTTATCTTCTCCACCCGCTCCAAGGTGCCCATGGTGCTGGATGCTGACGGTAACGAAGCCTTTGGCGGTGACTACACCTTTACCCCTGGTAAAGACGAGGTGATTCGCGAAGGGACGGCTGGCTACATCGTCACCTATGGGGAATCGGTCTATCGGGCGCTAGATGCCGTGGAGCGGCTCAAGCAAGAAGGCATTAATGTCGGTCTGATCAACAAAACCACCCTGAATGTGGTGGATGAGGAGATGATGGCCAAGGTTGGTAGCGCCCCCTTCGTGCTGGTGACCGAATCCTTTAACCGCCGTACTGGCCTGGGCAGCCGCTTTGGCTCTTGGTTGTTAGAGCGGGGCTATACCCCCAAGTTTGCCTATCTGGGTACCCATGAGGAGGGCTGTGGCGGCCTCTGGGAACAGTTCCCCCACCAGGGCATTGATCCCACCGGCATCATGGCGAAGGTCAAGGCGCTAATCAGCTAGATCCCGTTGACGTTCTGAATCGTCAAAGCATATGACAACGGGGGCGTAATCATTACGCCCCCGTTGTCATATTGAAACAATCATGGGAGTAGACTGCTTTCTGTTGATTTGGCAACTGTACTAGGACACCGAATGTCTGTCTGAGGCTTTGCGCAGCAGCAACGTGCTTTGCAGTCCTGTGCTAACCCAACTGGCGACGCTTACAGTTGTCGCAACTGCTGCAAAATTTGGCGATAGGGTTCAGCTTGGCCGGTTTCTAGATAACGGGCGGCAGCCTGTTCGAGGTCTTGCCGAGCGCCAAAGCGATCGCCTAGGCGCAACCGTGACACCCCCCGTTGGTAAAGCACATCAGGATCAACGTTGCCCTCTTCAACGGCAATCACGAACGATAGATCGTCATAGGCACGCTGGGCATCCCCTGCTTGTCCATAGGCCAGCCCCCTAGCCGCGTAGGCATCGGAGTAGCTCGGGTCCAGGAAAATGGCCTGGTTGTAATCCCCCAGGGCTCCCGGCAAGTCACCTCGGCTCAGGCGAACGTCGCCTCGGGCTTTGTAGACTTCGGCGTTGCTGCCATCTAAAAACAGGGATTCGCTATAGTCCGTGAGGGCTCCCCGCTCGTCTCCCATGGCCACGCGCACCTCCGCTCGATAGCGGTAAGCCTGAGCCGAATTGGCGTTGAGGGCCAGGGCTAAATCAAAGTCCTCTAGGGCGGCTGGGTAATCTGCCAGGCTCGTGTGCAATAACCCTCGGCTGAGGTAGGCATCAAAAAAGTCAGGGTTGCGCTTGACCGCCTCATTCAGGTCACGAATGGCTCGGGTGGGGCGATTTTGCGCGGCATAGACAAAGCTCCGGTTGTAGTAAGCAATCGCCGACGAGGGGGCGTAGCGGATGGCAATGTCGAGATTGCGCTCAGCCTCTCGGAGTTCCCCTTGGTGGTAAAAGGCTGCCCCCCGCCCAACGTAGGCAATGGGGCTGACCCGTTGTCGCTCAATCACATAGGAAAAATCAGCGATCGCCGCTTGGTAGTTACCGATTTGATCATAGGCAAAGCCCCGCAGAACATAGGCATTAAGCTGCTCGGGATTCAGGCGAATCGCCTCGGTAAAGTTGACGATCGCGGTTTCAGGATCGCCCGCCTGGGCATCCACAAGGCCCTGATACAGGTAGCCATTTACCAAGGTCGGATCATGGACCAGGGCCGCTTGCACATCGGCAATGGCCCGCTGTACATCTCCTAACTCGTAATAGACGGTGCCCCGCAACAGGTAAGCCCGCGCTAGGGTTGGGTCTAAACGGATCGCCTGGTTGAGGCTGGCGATCGCCTCAGTCGAATCCCCCAGTTCGCTATAGGCCGCCCCCCGGTACATAAAGGCTTCGGCATAGTCTGGTCGCTGGCGGATGGCCTCATCAAAGTCAAGAATGGCACCAGAGTAGTCGCCCCCGTTAAAGCGGCCGACACCACTGTTATAAAACTCCACCGGCCCCGGCAGGGGATCCTCCGGGACCGCACCTTCCCCCGGCGACATGTCCTCCTCAGCGGAGGGGGTTTGGGTGCTCTCTACAGTGAGGGGAGCGGTTTCTGTCTCGTCATCTTTTGCTGCCCAAGTGGGGAGAGGTGCACTACTCAACAGAGTTAGACATCCCAATAGGGCGATCGTATTTCTTAGGGTGGTCATAGTCCTTCCTGATTCCCTTAGCTCGGCAGCCGCCAACCGGGCCGATGGGGCCATGATAGGCCAGCTTGTCTGAGATGAACCGCCAAAACTAAATCTGACGCTCAAAAATATGATTCCCCCTGCGGCGTTAAGACCTACAGAGGGAATCATCGACCCCCATCCATTTCTAAAAAAATGGATGGGCGACTTAGGAAAGGGACTCCGACCCCTGGGAAAAGCTCATATCCCGATAGCAGAGACCGGTTAAAAGTCCCAAGCCTGCCAGCTTTAAGATCTCTAAGGCCCAATAGGTTCCGTGTAGCCAGTCCATGGTTCCTGAGGGAGCCTGCACCTCGGCAAAGCTATCTAAGGACACCCCTAAAGCGCCCATTTCTGGGGTCAGGCAGTAGGTATAGAGCAGGGACAAGGTAATCAGCAATAGGCCAATTCCCAAGGCCCAACGACTGCTAATACCACTATTGAAAACATCAAATTCCCGAGGTCGCTTTCTTAAGGCGAGCACCCCGGTCAGAATCAGGGCGGCACAGACCAACTCAAGTCGGTTAAAGGTCCAGAAGAGGGCGTACCCAGCGGGGGCAAAGCCCGGCTCGGCCATCATGCCAGAGGTATACATGACCGGCATGATCACCAAATCTAGTAAGAGACTGGCGCTGAGCCAAAATGCGCCTGCGGCCATCACCCAAGGGAGCCAGCGGGCTGGAGAAAATACAGTACGAGAAGCCATGGTGAAATTCATTAATCAAGAATGATGACTCGGCATTTATAGCAGTCGCCAGTCCGGTTAGGACAAGACTGCGAGCCACTTTGCTGATGCGCTAAAGATTCAGAGCGATTCTAAGTGTCTTAAGCAAAGCGGCCAGCGCTATATTGCCGTTGTCCTCACCCTAACGAAGCTGATTCTGGCTAGGATAAAACTGTTGTTCTCTTTAACTATTGGGGTAAAAAACACATCTTTTACTAAAGAGATATGTCGCTACTCCTGTCAATGATTTCGGCTTCGAGGCAATTATTTGCAATTAGCAACAATTCCTGTGGCCATCATAAATTTTTGCCCGTCAAAGTAGCGCGTCAAAATCAAGTCAGAAACGCTGGTTACCTCTAATACCTGATGGCATAAATTCCAACCCTATTGTGGACAGCAGGGGAGCATAAGGGGCAAGGGGGCTAGAGACCAGATAGATTGCTGAGGCTGAGAATAGCGGCTACAGCGGTGCGTAATGAATCATAAATAGGCTGATCACGGCCAGAAATAGCCAGGACAGTCCAGCCAGATAAATGGGCTTCAGACCGAGCTTGGTCAGGTTGGATATATTGGCTTCTAACCCCATGGCCACCAACGACATACAAAGCAACCCTTCGTTGCTACTCAGGATCACCGTTTTAATCGGTGCCGCGACGAGACCCAGACTGTTAGCGATGACTAAGAGGCAAAAAAACAGCACAAACCAGGGCAATGGTAGCGGCTGAGTTACGGATCCCGGACTCCTAGAGCGTCTGGTTTGCCAGCCCAGGCTAATAATGATCGGCACCAGCAGCAGCACCCGCGATAGCTTGGTAATGACCGCAAATTCGCCGCTAACGTTACCCCTTTGAAAGGCGGTGGCAATGACCTGGGAAACCTCGTGCACCGAGGCTCCACACCAGATGCCAAAGGCTTGGGGGCTAAGCTGCAACAGTGCTCCCACCAGGGGATAGGTCAGCATGGCTAGGGTGCCAAAACCAGTAATGGTGGCTATGGCGTAGGTCATGTCTTCTTCAGAACCATCAATCACCGGATTGGTGGCCACCACCGCCGAAGCGCCACAAATTGAGGTGCCAGCGGCAATTAGCCGTACCAGGCGAGGATTAATGCCCAGCCAGCGTCCCAACCAGCAGGTTAAGTAAAAAGTGCTGATGGTGCTGGCGGTGACCAACCCCAACCCCCATGGCCCTACCGCCATGACTTCGGCCAAACTCAGGCGCAGCCCCAACAAAATAACCGCTAGCCGCAGCACCCGCTTCATCGCAAACTTAATGCCAGGCCGAAAGGCCGGTGGAATGGGAAGCCATTGTCGCCAACCCATGCCCAGAATGACAGCAATGAGTAGTGGGTTTAGGGTCTCTAGCCCAATGACCCGACCCATAACAATGGCCACCCCTGAGATCAGGGCTGTTAGCCCTAGCCCAGGTAAAAGTCTGATGATCTGGAGTCTCCAGCCAGCAGGACGCTTCCCACGGGCGTTTACCCGTGGGTCCGGCTGTGCAGATAATTTCATAACTTAAGTCCTTATATAGATAAGAACAGGATTTGGGTCAGCTCTGCTTCCGCAACCCACCCTGCCCTCCGAGAATTATTCTCTAGAGGAAGGATTTTTTTCTAGTCAATAAACGGCTACCTGCTGCTGTGCCAGGGCTACATCAAAGGTCGCATTGAGGCCAGTGGCAATTTGCCCAAAGACCTGACTCAGGGGCGCATCAGGTACCTTTAAAGGCAAGGGCACCCCTGCATCACCCTGTTCACAAATCCGGGGGTCAATGGGGACCTGACCCCATAGGGGTACCGACAGTTCTTTAGCAATTTGGGTGCCACCACCACTGCCAAAGATGGGGGTTGGTTCACCGCAGTGACCGCAGAGTAGATAGCTCATATTCTCGATTAGGCCCAGCACCGGTACCCCCACCTGACGAAACATGTGTACGCTGCGGCGCACGTCGGACACCGCCACCTGCTGGGGCGTGGTCACCATTAATACCCCGCAAATCGGGCTTTCTTGGACAATGGTGATTTGGGCGTCACCGGTCCCAGGGGGAAGATCGATCAGGAGATAGTCCAGCTCACCCCAATCGACTTCGTGAATGAACTGGGTGAGAATTTTATGCATCACTGGCCCCCGCCACGCTAGGGGGTGATCGGGTTTGGCCAGTAGCCCCACCGACATCAGCTTGATGCCATGGGCTTCTAGGGGCACAAATCGCTGGCCATCGGGGGTATCGATGACCCGCACCTGGGCCTGCTCTAGCCCTAGCATTTGGGGGACGTTGGGGCCGTAGATGTCGGCATCTAGCAGGCCCACTTTGGCCCCGGTTTTGGTGAGGGCGGCAGCCAAGTTGACGGCGGTTGTTGTTTTACCCACCCCGCCTTTGCCGCTGGACACGGCGAGGGTGGTGCGGACCCCCGGAATGGTGCAGAGTTGTGCATAGACTTTTTTGCACCAAGGCAGTTGCCCAAGGGTGGCCTGCACCTGCCCTTGCAGATTGAGTTGATGACGCCCGACGTAGAGCCGCAGATACACATAGTCGCCCACGACCTGCAAGTTACGCACCATCCCCAAACTGACCAAATCGTTGTCTAGGATGGGCTCGCGTAGGGTTTTAAGCTGCGCAATCACCTCAGCCTTGTGGGTCAGATCCTGCGGACTGGGGGGGGGAGCCTCAGGATGACTGGCATCAGCACGGTGGAATGGAGACGCATGGTTAGACATTGGAGGTTTCTGACAGAGACTGCTGAATACTGTCGATCGCCCGCTGGGAAAAGATACGCACGTCCATATCGGGGTCGTTGAGGGTTTGTTTTAGGGCGGGTAGGGCGTTGGCGTCTGCAATGTGGCCCAGGGCGGTGGCTGCATCGCGACGGACGTCAGAGTATTCGTCGGCTAAGGCTTTGATGAGTACGGGTAGGGCTTGGCTATCAGGGGTTTTCTGTAAGGCCCGAGCGGTAAATTTGCGCACCTGCCATTCTGGATCATCCATGGCCTTAATCAGTGCCTCAATTGCCATTGGGCTGGCTAATAGCTCCAGGGACTGGGCGGCATTACGCCGTACTTGCCAATCTTCATCGCTGGTCAGCAGTTGGCACAGTAGGGGCACCACGGCATCATCGGTGAGATGCCCAAGGGTCAAAGTCGTAGACCGTCGCACCGCCTTGACCGGATCTTGAGCAAGGGCAAGGGCTGGTTCGCAACGCACCACTTGATTCAGATATCGCAGGGTGATCACTGATGCTTCCCGCAAATCGGGGTTCTCTGATTCGAAGAAGGGCAAAATAAATGGTAGGGCCTGGGCATCGTGAATTTTACGCAGCAGCACCAGCACGTTCAGCTGAGCATCAACATTGGTCCCATGCAGCACATCTAGCAGCTTCATCAGGTCGTTGGTGGAGACCAACTCTTTGAGGGCCGACAGTGCCTCATGGCGCACGTTCTCGTGGGGAGAACTCAGGCATTTCATCAGCGGGTTAATGGCGACTGGGTTGGCAAATTCCCACAGGGTGGTGATGGCAATTTCTTGCACCGTGGCATTTTCGTCATCCAGAGCCTCAATGAGAGGGGCGATCGCATCCTCATCCCCCAGGTGCTGTAGGGTTTTGACGGCGACCAGACGGTCATCCAACTGTTGAGATCTGAGCATCTCAACCCATTGAGCTACTTCAGGATCCATATCGGCAGTGTGCATGGGTAGGGTTTCCAAAATGACGGTATCTAGCGCAGCAAAAACGGAATCTGTACCGTAATTGCGTTGGTCGGGCATTCCTTTTCGCAGGGCAGGCAGAACCAGCACTCGTCATATTTCATGTAGGCTTTACCGGTTTCGGGGTTCTTGACCAGTACATCTAGGGGGCAGACCTCAATGCAGGCCACACATTTTTCTAAGCATTTAGATTCGTCGACGATAACGGGGACGTCAACACGTTGGGAGGTTAAAGCCATAGGAAAGTCCTTCAAAAATATCCTTTGATGAGCAATCGTTGGGGCGCTTTGACAGTTCAGCTGTGAACCCTAAGTTATGGCTTGCAGGCTCGATTCAAAATTCAAGCCTGAAACCTCAAACCCGCTGATAGTTCAGCTTAGCGAACAGCAACGTCGTACACTTCTTCCGCCAAATCCACGTTGACGATATAGGGCTCTACTGGGCGCTTAAAGAGTTCCATCTCCCCAGTTTCAGTTTTCTTGATGTTGACGTGGCAGAACCACTCGTCATTGTTTTTCTCGGTATGATCGAGGCGATAGTGATATAACCCCCAACGACTTTCTTTGCGATAAAGCGAGGCTCGGGCTGCCATCTCGGCACAGTCGCGAATGAAGTGCACTTCCATGCAGCGCATCAGTTCGTGGGGGTCTTGGGCACCCATCAGGTTGAGGGTTTCTTCGTAGGCCACGAACTTTTCTAGACCAATATCCATCTTGTTGGGGGACTTGGGGGGTTGCAGATAGTCGTTCACTAAGCGGCGCAACTTGTACTCAATTTGGGTATGGGGTACCCCCTCAGGCCTTTCGAGTGGTTGATAAATCCGGGCCTGTTCAGCGGCCAAGAACTCGGCATCGGGCTCTATATGCTCTAGGCCATGCAGATAGTCCATGGCGTTTTCGCCCGCAATGCGGCCATAAACAAACGCACCAATCATGTAGTTGTGGGGCACGCTGGCCATATCGCCCGCCGCGTAGAGGCCGGATACTGTGGTCTCAGCCCGCTCATTCACCCATACCCCAGAGGCGCTATGGCCGCTGCACAGGCCAATCTCGGAGATGTTCATCTCGACGCCATGGGTGCGGTAGTTTTCGCCCCGACCTTCGTGGAAGCGGCCTCGACTGGGTCGCTCGTTATCCCACAGAATGGTTTCGATTTCGTTGATGGTGTCGTCGTCAAGGTGGTACATCTTCAGGTGTACCGGCCCTTTGCCGGAGTTCAGCTCTTTGTAGACCTCTAGCATCATCTGGCCGCTCCAATAGTCGCAGTTGATGAAGCGATGGCCTTCAGCATTGGCGGTATAAGCACCAAAGGGGCTAGCAACATAGGCGCAGGCAGGGCCGTTGTAATCTTTGATCAGCGGATTAATTTGGAAGCACTCAATGTTGGTGAGTTCGGCCCCGGCATGGTAGGCCATAGAATAGCCGTCTCCAGCATTGGTGGGATTTTCGTAGGTACCGTAGAGGTAGCCCGAGGCGGGGAGACCCAGTCGGCCACAGGCTCCGGTGCAAAGCACGACCGCTTTCGCCTGAATCACGACAAAATTGCCATTGCGAACATCGAAGCCGACGGCCCCAGTGACGCGACCGTCCTGAACCATCACCCGAGTGGCCATTACGCGGTTAGTGACTTTAACCTTGTGCCGCTTGACTTGGCGGGTCAAAATTTTCTTGAGGTCTTTACCTTCGGGCATAGGTAGGACGTACTTACCCACCCGGTGGACTTGCTTCAGGTCGTAGTTGCCTTCGTGGTCTTTCTGAAATTTGACCCCCCAGCTCTCAAGCTCCTGAATCACGTCAAAACCCAGTCGTCCGGTCTCGTAAACGGCCTTCTGATTCAAAATACCGTCGTTGGCGATGGTGATTTCGCGGGTGTATTGCTCTGGAGTGGAGTTGCCGGGGATGACGGCGGTGTTGACCCCATCCATGCCCATGGCGATCGCGCCACTGCGACGAATATTAGCCTTCTCCAGAATCAACACATCGCTTTCGGGGCTGGCCTGCTTCGCTTTAATCGCAGCCATCGTACCGGCCGTGCCGCCACCCACTACTAAAAAATCAGTTTTCAGATACTGAATATTCACCTAATCACATCCTCAGCTTAAATAGCAGCGAGATCAAACCACAAAAAGCAATCAAAACCTGAATAGGGTTGAAAGCATTGACTTTTAACGCCTTGCCATAGATCTTACGGGACCGCTAGAGCACCATCAATATGGTTTGTAACTATAGCTACGGTTCATCAATCAAAGACTTCTATAAACTCATAAGAAATTCCCATAAGTTTTTGTGCTGCTGGCATCTAGCATGGAAACACTGGGCCTCAACTTTCATGCGTAGGCTTGCCAACGAATATAGGCAAATCAAATGAACTATTGATCATGTCTGCTTCGCTGGATAATCTGGTTTGCTGATTCGACCCAAATATGTTGTTCTCAAAGCCGCTAAGTCTATTCAATATCCTTGCTTGCTCCATCCAGTAATTTCAGAGCTTTACAGATGGAAATTTATCAGCTTAAGGTTTTTCTAGAAGTAGCTCGCTGCCTCAGCTTTACGGAAGCTGCCGATACCCTAAACCTGACCCAGCCAGCGGTGAGCGCCAAAATCAAGGCGCTGGAATCGTCCCTAGAAACCAACCTCTTTCGGCGGTTAGGGCGACGCGTTGAACTCACCCAGGCGGGGGAATACTTACTGGAAGAGGGGCCTCAACTGGTTGATTTGGAAAGTCAGCTCGCAGAAGAAATTCACGCCATTAAACAGGGTAAATTTAGCAGCCTTAAAATTGGTGGCATGGCTGACGTTGTTAGTTATTGGCTGCCCCAAAAACTATATGAATATCGGTGCATTTGTCCGGACATAAAAGCTGCTTGTCTTCAGTTTGGTTCGATTGAAAAACTATATCGGGCGATTAAGGATGGGGAGGCTGACCTAGGCATTTCTGGGCTCAGCTTTTCTACGTTTGATGAGATTTCGGAAACCGTTATTGACACCGTACGCTATTCTCTGGCAGTGTCCCATACCCACGATCTTGCCCAACAGTCTTGGTTGAGTTTAAAGGAGCTCACTGATCAGTCTTGGGTCTTGCTGCCAGAGGGATTTCCCAGTCGGGTTATTTTACAAAAACGCATGCAAGAGTTGGGTCTTAGCCTGTCCGATTTTGCCTCTGTAGAAATTGTTGATACCCCCAGCTTGGTGCGCACCTACTTGCTACAGGGACATTATGTCAGTGTCGTTTCTGATTTGGATTTCCAGCTCGAACGGCAGACCGGGCTGATCTGCAATGTGCCCCTAGAAGAATTTTCCCTGGGCACCCCGTTGTTTCTACTCATGTCGAAACGTTTGAGTCGCGCCCTTGCCACCTGCGAGCACAAACCCTTTCGGGGACGGCAGGCGCTGGAACCGATTCAGAAGCTGGTGACGCTGTTGCAAAACAAGCCAGCCATAACAATTTCCCTGGCGGGCGCGACGGCAGACTCCCCTCAATTCAGTAAAATTGCCCGTTTCCAGGCCCCCAACTTTTTGGTGCGTACCGGATCGCTCCATCCTTCGAAAACCATCACCCTCACAATTGGCACCCAAAATCAGACTATCCAAACCGTCACTGCCGGCCTGATTATTCAACGTTTGGGGTTGCTGGAGCATTTTCTGCCCCGCGAAGGGCGCTATAGCGGGACCCGATATCAAATTCGCTGGTCGAACTTTAGTTCTGGAGCGCCCATTGTGGCGGGGCTAGAGGCCAATCAAATTGATATTGGCGTGTTGGGGGACTACCCGTTGCTGCTTAGCGCCATGCCTGGTGACAGTACATCCCTCGCCACCAACACGCGACTCATCAGTTTTGTGGCCAGCAACCCAGATGGCACCGGTAACGATATCATCGTGCCTCACCACTCTCAACTCAACTGTATTGAAGACTTAAAAGGGAGAACGATCGCGGTTCCCTTTGGCTCTGCGGCCCATGGCATGATCCTGAGGTCATTGCACCACCGGCAACTGCTGCAGAACGTTACCCTATCCTCGATCAAAAATCTCAACACCCAGCAGTTGACGAAAAATTTCCCTCAGGTAGACGGTTATGCCTACTTTGCCCCTTTCCACGAAATTGCCCGACACCGGGGAAAATTTCGCCGTTTGTTTCAAGACAGTCTTGATGGGTTGCCCACGTTTCATGGGGTGGTGATTCGCGACGATGTTGCTGAGCAGTTTCCAGAGATTGCAGTGGCCTATCTGAAAGCACTGCTTGCAGCCCAGTACTGGTATACGACCCAACCCGTTGCCATTACCCTGGTGAGCCGCTGGGTGAATATGGATGCCTCGATTGTCACGAAAACCCTGCAGTCAAGCGAAGGGGGCGACGCCAATGCAGTCTACCGTCCCGAAACCGAACTGCGCACCGATTGGCTCCAAGCCCATCTTCATCAGATCAGCCAGATTGCCGGCCAGGAACATCTCGGCCAGATCAATCTGGAGCGCTGGATGCAGCCAGAGTTTCTAGAAAAAGCGGTGGCGACAATGTAGGTGATGCTCGCCAACGCCAAGCTTGACGTTGCACCAAGGGTTGTCAGACGCATGAATTGCCTCAGCCCGAATCCCTGACGTTCCTACCAGCACTATTGGATAGTCTGGGGGCTAGGGGGCTAGAAACCGACATGGTTAAGTGATTTACGCCGCTGGGGACTAGAAACTTGCGCTCATACTTTTCATCGTTTCTTCGCGAATGCACTCGAATACCTGCCGTTGCAGATCCACAAAATCTGCTGTCAGCGTGTCATCCAGGTGGCGGGGACGGTGCAGGTGGATCGGAATTTCGGTTTTGATGTGGCCCGGATGGACCCCCATAACGCAGATGCGATCGCCCAGAAAAATGGCCTCCTCAATATCGTGGGTGACAAAAATCACCGTGGTCTTCAGGTCATCCCAGATGCCTAGCAGCATTTCCTGCATCATGTGTCGCGTCTGGGCATCCAGGGCGGCAAACGGCTCATCCATCAACAGCACCGACGGCGAATTAACCAAGGCGCGGATAATACTGGCCCGTTGTTGCATCCCCCCCGATAGCTGATGGGGATAGCTGTTGCGGTGCTTGTACAGCCCCACCCGGTTGAGATAATCGTGGACCCGCTCGGTGCGCTCAGCCTTGGCCATGCCGCGAATCTTTAGCCCTAGCTCAATATTTTGAAAGGTGGTTTTCCAGGGCAGCAGCGAATATTGCTGAAAGACGAAACCGCGATCGGCACCCGGACGGGTAACCGGCGTTTGATCCACCAGCACATACCCCGCCGTGGGCTTCAGAAACCCAGCAATCACGTTGAGCAACGTTGATTTACCGCACCCAGACGGACCCAGTAAACAGACAAACTCACCGGGCTGAATGCCCAGTTGGATCGAGTCCAGCACACAGTTCTCATGGCCTCGACGGCGGAAGGTGACCGAAAGCCCCTCTACCTGTACGGCCCCCTTGACCGTTGCCTGCTGATCCAATTGCTGTGCCGCCACCATGACATCTCTCATCCCTATTGCCCAACCTCTAAATTTGCTATACCACGGGCAGGCATCCTAGCCCGCTTATATGAAAACCCTCCCCGCCTAAGCACTGCCCTGCTTCTGGACCACGCGCCAGGGCATCAGGAAGTTCATTGCGCGGTTTACGGCCCAAGAACTCATGGCCCCCATCAGACCAATGAGCAACATGCCCATCACAATGGGCGGATAGTTGGACGTGACATAAGACTCCCAGGTGATGTAACCAACGCCGTAACGCCCTGCCAAAATTTCAGCCGTCACCAAACAAAACCACGCATTACCCATGCCAATGGTGAGGCCGCTGGAGATACTGGGTAGAGAACCGGGCACCACAATGTCTTTAAAAATATGCCAGGATCTGGCCCCCAGGCACTGCCCCACTCGAATGAGTACCGTATCGCTGAGGGTGCTCTCCACACCGCGAATCGTGCTAATCAAGACGGGGAAAAAAGCACCAATGAAGGTGATGTACACCATGCCACTCTCGGCATTGGGAAACATCAGAATCGCCAGGGGAATCCAGGCAACGGCCGGAATCGGCCGTAACAGTTCCAGGGGGGGCATGACCAGGTCTTCCACCACCTCAAACCAGCCAATCATCACCCCCATAACTACCCCCAAGGCGGACGCCACGGCATAGCCCAACAGCACCCGCATAATGCTGGAACGGAAATGCACCCAGGGATCGGTGGTAAAAAACTCTACTGTGGCCTTCAGAACCTTCCAGGGAGAAGGGACCAGTTGAAAATTGATAAAGAAATCGAAGTTGACAACACAGAATAGCTGCCAAATCCCAAAAAATAGGACCAGCGACAACAACCGCCTGAAGGAACGATTCCCGAAGAGGATAGTCTTCAGGCCGATGCTTCGATATGCCTCCCAGGCGGGTTGAGCTAACTTTGAAACCGTCACCGCCATCTTGCGCCTCTCAACAACATCAACATCAGTTCTATTAACAGCGAGGTTAATCGGGATTCATGGCTGACTTCTGTGTCCTATGGGTACTGGGATTTAAATACCCATGGGACGCAACAGTCAGCCACCACAAATCCCAGGCTAATTAGATCGCGTGTTATAAGCCTCCCGCCCCATGCAGGGAAACAGGCCGTTTGAGCGCCAGCCCATGGGATTTACCCAGAAACCCATGGGCTGGGTCTATGCCGTCGCATGGAAATGCTGTGGGGTTCCATAAACCTGACGGTTTTCCCTCAGGAACTACTGATTAGCCCCTACGAGCACTGGCTGTCGCACGGCATAGAGATCTTGCAGCCCTTTGAAAGCCGTCATGGTGCCACCCGATGTCGCTGCATAGGCCTGAGCATCGGACTCTAGAAGGAATGCCGATACCTCATCACCGCTACTGACGAAGTAGGAGTTTTCGGCAAACAGCTTCCAGCCGTTGTTGCGGTCGTGAACAAACATCACATCTGCCGCCTTGCTATCAGCTTGTAGCGTCGCCAGGGCCTTCAGCATGTTGGGAATCGAGGCGAAGTTGGTTACCTTCTCTTCGTCCTGAACCCAGAACTGAGCGGCCAGTTTCGGATCTTCAATCGCTTCTCCGGTCAGGGCATCTTCACCAGTAATTTGGTAAGACTCGGCGGTGGCAATGACCTCGTCGTAGTCTAGACCCATCTCTTCCATAGCTGTCAGCAGGTAGCCCTCATCAATCCAATTAGTGACCTCTTCGGGGTCAACCGGATTCTCAATTTTGCCCAGGCTCGTTAGGGTGGCGATGCTGTTTTTCAGGGCACTGACCTGAAGCTCACGAATAGTTGGGTCGAGGGGTTGCAGCCCAGATGGCCCCAAGAACATGTAAACCACTTCTTTATCTACGCCAGACCACTCCTCAATTTGGGCTGAAATTCCTTCTGGATCGGCCTGGAACATCTGGTTGGCTTCCAGGACAGCCTTCATATAGGCCACCACAATTTCGGGATGCTCTTCTGCAAAATCTGACCGCACGGTAATCCCGTGCAGCGTGGGCACACCGGTCTGAGCGCCATCAAAAATTTTCTTGGCAAACCCCCGGAATGGAAACAGCTCGCCAAAGGGAACAAAGTCGGCATGGGCGTCAATTTGGCCGGTGCGCAGACTAGAGCCACCCACCTCTGGGGCTTGGCTGATCAGGTCAACATCGGTTTCTGGATCAATGCCGGCATCCGCGAGGGCCTTCAGCACCATTCCGTGGGCCGCCGAACCAAAGGGTACTGAAACCGTGCCCCCTTTCAGATCTGCCAGCGACGTCACGTCGCTATCTTTAGGGACCACGACAGCGTTACCTGCCCCATTGGGACTGTAAGCTAGCGTTCCGATGAAAATTGAATCGGCATCTTCGGCCTCCTGCTGAAACTTAATTAAATTAATGACGGCAGGGAAATCACCCATCAGCCCAATGTCGATCTGATTTGCCAACATTTTGTTCGTGATGGGCGGCCCAGAGGTGTAGCTAGACCATTGAATATCGTATTCTACCCCTTCATATTTGCCATCAGTTGGCAAATACTTTTCGAGTAGCTCTAACTCACGGACTGTGGCACCACCAACAGCGGTATTAATGACTTGGTCTTGAGTGCCAATAGAAATCCGAATAACCTCTCCAGAATTACTCCCAGAGCTTATGGCCTCGCCATCAGGACCCACTTCTGCTGTCGAACAGGCACCCATGAAAAGAACAGATGTTACTAGCAGACCTGACGCTATTTTCTTTCGGGACCAACCTAGGAGGTAGTGCATATTTTTAGTTTTTTTAACTCAACTCAAACGTATTTATTCCACCAAGCCAAGGCGGAGACTGTAAGCCGAGATACATCTTGATTTCATCAAAGCTTCTATCCATAAAATTATTTTTTGAATAGATGAAGAATGCTTATGCAAGCGTCAAAAAATCTGTCTGCCTTGAGGGAGATCACCTTCATTACAGAACTGAGTGAAGGCTGACTGACTGACAAAAGTTTCTCTCGTAGGTTGGGTGAAACAGAGTGAAACCCAACACCCGTAACGGTTTCGTTGGGTTACGCTAACGCTCCACCCAACCTACGAAAGCATGAGCGTTTCAAGGGTTTTGTCAGTCAACCAGGAGTGAAGGTTAAACCCTTTCCCTATAGGTCTTTTGGCTTTCTGGCTGCAATCTTGGATTACGACTAGGAAGGGGTTTAGGCCCAAGCTTTGGGGATTGGGTTGGCTGCAGTATTTATAGAGGCTCATCTTAATTAGACAGGATTTTCAATAAGATTTATACCAGCATTACAAAAGAAATAATTGTCTGGTGAAAAACAATAAAAAGCTGGCTGTGGCAATAGGTTTGGATCTATCGAGATCTAGCTTGGCAAGCGACTTCAGGAGACTGCTCAGCCTCAATGGCTTGGGCAATTCTGGCCAATCCCACCGCAGGAATGCTCATCACGAACATTCCTGCGGTGGGATTGGCAGGGCGAAATATTTGGGGTGATAGTGCTTCGAGGCGGTCTATAAATCAAACTTTCGAATTCTCTAAGGCCCTTTTGTGAATGCGATTTTAGGTGGCTTCAGCGGGATATAATTGTCTATGCAAAAGTCTAAAGAGATGAATGGAGGTCTAGTTTGTTGACGAGGAATATTCCTCTAATGGTCTGCCTGGTATCCATACCTTTGCAATCCTAGGTGAAGGGCCACGATGGAGCCAGATACGACAATTTCGCCTTGGGCGATCGCCCCCTCAATCTCCGCCAAGGGCCGCTTCACAATCTCAATGTCTTCAGTGACATCCCACTGGGGGGCTGCCACTGGCACCACATCCCGCGCCAAAAACAGATGGGTTTGGTAGGGGCATTTCACCGGGTTGTCGTAGATCACCCCTAGGGGTTCTAGGATGGGCGCACCGTAGCCGGTCTCCTCCCGCAATTCTCGTTGGGCGGCAGCGGCGGCAGTTTCTTGGTTGGGGTCAAAGGTGCCAGCGGGGAGTTCGAGCAATAGGCGATCTGCTCCGTGGCGGTATTGGCGCACCAAAATTACCTGTTGGTCTGGGGTGACGGCCATGACTAAGGCCACATCGGGGAGTGAGACCAAAAAGTAGTCATCAATGACGGTGCCGTTGGGCAGGGCAACGGTGTCTTGGTGGACCGTGAGCCAAGGGTTACGAAAGACCACTTGGGTGGACTGCCGTTGCCAATGCTTATGGTGGTTCATACCCCCTCAAAGAACGGTTATCCCTGCACCATAGCCCTCTTTCCAGCCCCCAGAGAGACGCTACAGTGGGCAATGAGAACTGTAATGGAATGGGTAATGAGTGAGACCACAGGACGGGTATTGCTAGTAGATGACGAAGCTGGACTGCGGGAAGCGGTGCAGGCTTATTTAGAAGACAGTGGCTTCACCGTTGAGACCGCTAGCAATGCCGCCGAAGGCTGGGACAAACTCCAGGTCAACACCCCCGACGTGCTGATTTCCGACATCATGATGCCCCAGGTGGACGGCTATCAGTTTTTGAAGCAAGTGCGGGAAGACCCCCGCTATAAGAGCCTGCCCGTGGTCTTCCTCACCGCGCGGGGCATGACCAGCGATCGCATCCAAGGCTACAGCGCCGGGGTTGATGCCTATCTGCCCAAACCCTTTGACCCAGAAGAACTGGTGGCGATCGTCACCAACCTGATTGGCCGCCAAGAGGCCCGCACCCCCGAAGGCGGTGCCGTGCCCGATATCGCCGCCATGGCTCGCCAAATCGAAGAGATCAAGGCGCTCCTGACCCAGCGGGGCACCATCGCCAAAAAGACCGCCCCCATTCGCATTGACTTCACCCCCCGCGAACAGGACGTGTTGAATAAAGTGGCGGAGGGCTTGATGAATAAAGAAATCGCCCGCCGCCTAGAAACCAGCGTCCGCAATGTCGAGAAATACGTCAGCCGCCTGTTTAGTAAAACCGGCACCAATAGCCGTACCGAACTGGTGCGCTACGCCCTAGAACATGGCCTCGTCACCGACGACGAATAACCCCCATGCTTTGCACGCTGAATTTGAGTTGGCGGCCAATGTTGCGCCCTGGCGGGTGGGGTGTGCGGGGTTAGAGGTTGGAGACCGGGGTAGCGCGGAACTGGCGCAACCGTAGGGCATTCGTCACCACCGACACCGAGCTAAAGGCCATCGCCGCCCCCGCCACAATTGGGTTCAAGAGCCAACCGAGCAGCGGGTAAAACACCCCCGCCGCTATGGGAATCCCAGCGACGTTGTAGATAAAGGCAAAGAACAGATTTTGCCGGATGTTGGCCATGGTGGCGCGGCTGAGTTGAATGGCGGTGACGATGCCCTGCAAATCCCCAGAAATCAGGGTGATGTCACTGGCGGCGATCGCCACATCGGTACCGGTGCCGATCGCCATACCCACATCGGCTTGGGCGAGGGCCGGGGCGTCATTGATGCCATCCCCCACCATGGCGACCACCTTGCCCTCGGCTTGCAAAGCTTGGATCTGCGCCGCCTTTTGGTCGGGGCGCACCTGGGCAACGTAGCGGCGAATCCCCACGGACTCAGCGATGGCGGCAGCGGTTTCAGGGTTGTCGCCGGTTAGCATCACCACCTCTAAGCCTAGGCGTTGCAGTGATTTCACCACCGCTGCCGAGGTGGGTTTTAGGGTGTCGGCAATGGCCATTAGGGCCACCACTTGCTCGTCTAGGGCGACCCCCACGACGGTTTTGGCCTGGTGCGCCCAAGTAGCGGCGCGATGGTCGCAGACCGGTCCCTTGGGGCCATCGCCCCAAGGCTGCATGGATCGCCCTTGGGCGGTTAGCCAAGCGGGGGTGCCAATGCTGACCCATTGCCCTGCCACGCGCCCCTGGACCCCCTGACCGGCGATCGCCTCAAACTCATCCACGCGGGGCAGTTGGTCTAGATTAATCTCTTGCCGTTGCGCGTATTGCACCAACGCCATGGCTAAAGGATGTTCTGATTGGTGTTCGATGGCGGCGATGGTTTTCAGCAGGTCCAGCTCTGCGGCCCCGGCCCCGACGGTGGTGACAAAGTCGGTGACCACGGGCTTGCCCTGGGTGAGGGTGCCGGTTTTATCCAACACCACCGTCTGGATTTTGTGGGCCAGCTCCAGACTATCGGCTCCTTTGATCAAAATGCCGTGGTCGGCTCCCTTGCCGGTGCCCACCATGATCGAGGTGGGGGTGGCTAACCCGAGGGCGCAGGGGCAGGCAATGATTAAGACGCCGACGGTGGTGAGCAAGGCCCGCACCGGATTGCCAGTGACAGCAAACCAGACCATGAAGGTGAGGAGGGCGATCGCCAACACCCCCGGCACAAACCAAGCGGTCACTTGATCGGCTAGCTTTTGGATCGGGGCCTTAGACCCCTGGGCCGCCTGCACCAACTGCACAATCTGGGCCAGCACCGTGTCGGCCCCTACCCGTGCCGCCCGAAACTGAAAACTGCCGGTGGTATTCAGGGTCGCGCCAATCACCTCATCCCCCGGTTGCTTTAGCACCGGCATCGGTTCCCCGGTGACCATGGCCTCATCCACCGTGGACTGGCCCGCCGTCACCCAGCCATCCACCGGAATTTTCTCCCCTGGCCGCACCCGAATCTCATCCCCCACCTGCACCGCTTCTAGGGGAACCGCTTGCTCTACCCCATCCTTAATCACACGGGCGGTTTTGGCCTGGAGCCCCATTAACCGATGGATCGCCTCAGACGTGTGCTGGCGAGCCCGCTGCTCTAGGAATCGCCCCAGCAAAATCAGGGTGATGATCATTACAGCGGCTTCGTAGTACACCGCTGCTTCTAGCCCTTGGGCCACCAATGCCTGGGGAAACAGGGTGGCAAATAGCGAGTAGAGGTACGCCGCGCCGGTGCCCAGGGCCACCAGGGTATTCATATCGGCCCGTCGCCGCCGGAGGGATTGCCACGCGCCGCCAAAAAAAGGCTGACCGCACCACACCATGACGGGGGTGGCCAACACCAGTTGCACCCAGGGGTGATGCAGCGTCATCAAGATGCTGGGCAAATGCCAGGGGCTAACCATGGCTACCATACCGGTCATCAGCAAGACACTCACCAAGCCGCCCACCATGACGCGCATCAGGATGGGGCGCTGGGGAGATGGGGGGCTTGGTGAGTGTCTTGCTGATGACCGGTATGGTAGCC
>CAYGVA010000004.1:0-55106 GCA_964353225.1 uncultured Leptolyngbya sp. | reverse complement strand
CCCCTGATGTGACGCTGCCCCCCGACAGTACCCAGCCACCCGCTTCGGTCCCCCCTGAAGACGATCAAATCTTCGTCCAGCAATTCCAAATTCTGGGAAGCACCGTTTTTAGTCAGCGCACTTTGGCCGAAGCTGCGTTGACAACGTTAGATTTGGATCCGGGTGAAATTTTGACCAGTCCGGGCTCTTCTAGGGTATTGACAACCCGAGGGCTCACCTTGGCTGAGCTAGTTCAAGCTGGCGATGCCATTACCCAACTCTATCTAGACGCAGGCTATATCAGCTCTGGCGCTTATTTAGACCAAGCCTCCGTGGAAGCAGGCTCCCCAGTTTTACAGATTATTGAGGGGCAATTGGAGGCGATCGCTGTCACCCTCACTAGCCCTCAGCGCACGATCTCGATTCAGACGATTCCTGAGGCACTGAGGTCCCCTGAGCCGGTGGCGTGGGAGCAATCCCTGGGTGGCCTGGAGGGTCCTAGCATCCGCATCAGCGATGCAGACTTGCAACCCGTAGACCTAACGGCGATCGGCGCTGAAAGTACCGCCAGCCGATTGGGTAACCCTGAGGACTTGACCCTGGCGATCGCTCAAAATGCTGTCACTGATCCCTATCGTGCCTTAGAGTCTGAATCCACCACCCAACAAACCGTACCGCTGCCAGAGCGCAACCCCTCGACCCGTCTCCGATTTGATCCCGAAACCGCCCCATGGCAAGCCGAGGCTATGCCCTACGTCGGGACCCGCTGGGCTGAACTGACCGGTATTTACCCCCTCGACCCTGGCTATATCAGCTCCCGCCTAGCCCTAGCCGGGGAGGCCCCATTGAATGTCGAGCGGTTGGTCGAAGGGGTACAGCTCCTCCAGCTCGACCCGGTAATCGATCAAATTGCAACTGAAATTACCGAAGGCTCAGGGCTGGGCACCAGCCGCCTCAATGTTATCGCGACCCAGGCCGACACCGATCAATTCCAGTTTTCCTACGACAACAGCCGCTCTCCGAGCGTAGGCAGTATTCGCCAGGGAGCCCGCTTTAGCCAAGGGAATTTGCTGGGATTCGGCGATAGCTTACGGCTGAGCGTTGGTCGTAGCCAGGGTAGTGATGATTGGGATGTCCTCTACACCCTGCCCCTTGGCCCCTATGACACCACTCTGACCCTTAATGCGGGGGCATCCTCTGGAGAGATTCTCGATGCAACCTTCTCTAGTCTCGACATCCTGTCTTCAACCCGCTACACCGATCTAACCTTCCGCCAGCCCCTTTACAGAACGCCCACCGATGAATTTGCCTTAAGCTTGGGCCTATCCCATACCGAAGCCCAAAGTACATTTCTCGGCGGTATCGGTTTTCCCACATCGGGGGCAGATAGCGATGGCTTTCTTCGCATCAGCGCCTTACGCTTTGGTCAAGAGTGGGTGCACAGAGAGGCAAACCAAGTCATTGCGTTGCAATCCACCGTAAGCCTAGGCTTAGACATCCTAGGGGCAACCGTCAATAATGAACCGCCCGATACCCGATTTCGAGCTTGGCAAGGGAATGCCCAGTGGGCCAGACTCCTAGCTCCAGATTTGCTGTTGCTGGTACGAGGCAGTTTGCAGCTTGCCGATCGCGAACTCCCCCCCACCGAGCAAATCAGCATTGGTGGCGTCTCTACCGTCCGGGGTTATCGCCAAAACACGCTGCTGACTGACAATGGGTGGACGGCATCTGCCGAGCTACAAATTCCAGTTTTCCGCATCCCAGAAATTGACGGTCTGTTTCAAATCGCACCGTTCTTTGACGCCGGTGGCGGTTCCTTTAGCCCCATCCGTTCCAGCACCACCACCCTAGATGCCGACACGATCGCGAGCATCGGCCTTGGTTTTATCTGGAAACAGAGTGATTACCTCAATGCGCGCTTAGATTGGGGATATCGGTTATCCCCAGTCACCTATGACCCTGCTACCCTTCAAGAATCAGGCATTCATTTTTCCATTATTTTCACGCCTCAATTTTAGCCATTGCGTGCAACAAAATCCCCCATTCTCCCCTGATGGAATCGGCATAGGGAAAGGGGGGGGACCGCCATTAATCAGGGTTCCATGGAGGGCGATCAGTAGCCTTTATTCGAGGTTGATCACCTGCACGAACGGTTGATCGGCAAAGACATCAAGCCCAGCAGAGTCCATTAGTTCCTGCCAGTCAGTGGTCACCGCTGGATTGTTGGGGTGCTGATATCGCAACATTGCTAGGGTCGATAAAGCATCTTGCCAAATGCCCTTTTCTGCATAAAAGACAACCTGCTGTGCAGCCGTGTCGGGCAACGGTTCGTCCAAGATCACCCGCTGTACCCACCCGCTAATAACAGGATTTTCAGTGAGCTTCTCGGCATTACACTCCACCGACATTTGCCAGTAATATTGGCGGTCTGTTTCCAGGGGCTGGACCGTCTCTGGGAGCTGGATACCGACAATCCCCTCTTCCCCACTCACGGTGAATCGTACATTCACCAACTCCTCTACCGCCAAGGGATCGGTTGGATCCGTTTGCAGCGTGAACTGAGCAGTGGTGGGTGAGTCTAAAGCAGGAATGTATACGAAAAAGGCTGGTCGCTCTGCAACGGTAGCATCCACAGGCACCGTCAGATCAGGAGCCAGTTCGTCTTCGAGAAAAGGCTCATCCGCACCGAGGGACGTTTCATCGGGTGTCATCGCTGCTGCTGTGGCAGCAGCGGCAGCGGGTTCAGGGGCTGGAACAACGGGGGAGATCAACGCTGTTAACTCAGCCCCTTCTGGCAAACAACTGGCCCCCCGCCGAAAAGCCCCAAGGCGATATCGAGAGGGGCGCGACCCCAACCGTAATCGCAAGCGGCTGGCCACCTGCAACCCACCCATAGAGGGCGATAAGGTAGGCTGCAGGTGGCTGGCAGCCATGGCAGGGTCACCTGCCACGATACCCAGGGCTAAAGCTCCAGGCAGCAGCGTAGACAATGAGATGATTCTGCTCAACATGATGCCTTCTCCAATGCAATGAATCGTCAGCAGGCACAGCAATTTTCCCCTTGGAAATCAACCACTTGGGCGGTTAGTTTAGACCCCGCAAAGGCATACTGAACAGTCAACCCAGCGCTTTACCCTGGGCAATTCCTGCAAGAAAACGATGTTTTCTGAACAGCAATGCTGTGGCAGACACCCATGGCAGAAGCGAGCTATTGCTGCATGACACCCAAAATAGGTTCATCGGCAAAAGCAGTTAGACCTACACCTTCCATGACGGCTTGCCAATCTTCATCGGCGACAGTAGCTGCTGCCTCATCAGAGGCATCGAGGCGGGCTTGGGCCAGCAGCATCACTGCATCTTGCCAAATGCCATCCTCGACCAGGGTCACCGCCTGATCAAAAACAGTCCCCTCTAAAGCCACCGTATTTTCGGCCACAGTAATCCAGCCTTGAACGACTGGATTTTCATCGGGCGAGTCGGCGCTACATTGAATCGCCATTTGCCAGTAATAAATATCCCCAGGAACGAGCTCTTGGGAGAAGGTTGCGGGCTGTAGACCAACGATGCCTGCTTCCCCTGAAAGTTCAAAGGTGACATTGGCGAGTTCTGCGGTACCCGCTTCGTTTTGCAGGGTGAATTGAGCGGGGGTGGATGCCGCTAGTTCAGGGACATGGATGAAGAAAATGGGGTGATCTGCGGTGGTGACATCAACCGGCAAATCGGAGGCTACCTCTGCCTCTTCGGTCGCTAGGGGCGGAACCAAGGGCGTGATCTCTGCCCCGTCAGCGAGACAAGTGCCACCTCGACGGAACCCGCCAACACGATATCGCGAGGAGCGAGACCCCACGCTGAATCTCCGACGACGGCTGGCTAATTCGATCGTGGAGCCCGTACTCTCAAATTGGGTTTGGACAGGCGTGGTAGAGCGTGCGGCCTCGGCATCCCCAATCCACAGCCCTAGGGCCAAGGTTGCCGATAGCATGAGTGCATTACGGTATGGACGTAGGTTCACGAGAGTTATCCTCCAAATGGGTGCGGGTTTAAAACGTTCAAACAAAAGCTGAGATTCAACTCAAAAGAGCCTAGTAAGTCATTAAAATTACCGATCAGACCCGGTGGCTAATCACACGCTCTGAATCACTGTAGTTCTATCGTGGCCGATTCTTTTCAGTCCTACAAGCCGGTAGGGTCTCTTTCATAATTGTCCCCAGCATAGCCAAAGCCTTTACCAGAGCCTGTCACTAGAGAGTCTGTTCACCATGAGAAGGATCACATAACGTAACCCCCTAGATCACGGTTGTGATGGAATCTCCTCCGGGAGACGCTCTACATACAGCCGAGCAATGGCATGGCTAGCGAGGTTGGCAGTATTTGGGCTATTGATTAGTTTTGAGGACCATGCCGTACCACCCTAGGCGCTGTAGCTTAGTGAAGCGGTGTGAACCCTGGACGCAATTACCTCGAATCTCTGAGATTGCTAATATCAATATGCTCCAACCTAGAATCATGCAAACAACATTGCGGACTAGCATTTTCTTACAGCAGGGTTGATGCAGCATGACATATATCTATGTGCTTGATAGATCACTCTAGGGTGCTTGCGTCTTCGTTGACCCGCAGGGAAAATAAAGACTTTTCTAAAGTCTTTATATCAGAGTTTTCAGGAATATCTCAGTGATTTAATCTCCTTTTCTGGGGTGACAGTTATCACTCAGGGGCAGCGCTTGGGTGTTTTATTTGCTACGTCAATTTTGAGCCTCTGTCATTACACAACCGTCAATACCGATGGGCAATCAATGGGGCCAGCATTCCCGAGATAACGGCTGATTGCCCCAGTTTTTCGGTTGCCCCAGTGGTGAGATAGGGGGCAGGCACAACTTATGCGTCTGGCAATGCAGCCTTAGCAATAGGTCCGACGGACCTTGGAGGCAGCTTGAGAAGGGGGTGGGCCAATACTTAGATACGACGGCAGGCCGTCAGTACACAGGCTTGATCCCCAATGTTACCGTTGCTTTTTCTGGGTGATCGCTGTGGCCAACGCAACGATGAAAGGCTGTTCAAACAGCCCCTTGCCCTATGGTGCTTCGGGTAGAGCGATCGCTGGTGAAAGCAAGACCACTTCCCCACTATCGACAATGAAGGCCGTAAACCGGCCTGAACTCAGGGTTTGTAGGGTTTGAGCCGCGACTTGGGCATCCGTTGTCTGGATAGCCAATAAATAGGGGTGTTGTTGGTAAACCGCCAGACCAACGGTGTCATCTAGGGTGTCTTGTACTTGCTGGGCTAGGGCTGGTTGATTGTCGTAGTTCACGAGCACCACGTAACCCTCTCCCAATAACTGAGGGGCATATCCCACCGTCGCGGTGGGTTGGGTGGGAGAATCTGCGGCTGGGACGACCGGCTCAGCCGCAGTTGCAGTCGGGGGTTCTACTGGGGTGACAGCTGGGGTGACCTCACCAGGGACCGCCGGACGCGCCACAAAGGCCTGTGCCCCTTCCACTTCAGTTAAATATTGAGCCCAAGCATTGGCATTCTCAAGGCTGGTGAACCCCCCAGCGCGGACAACCGGTGCATCCAAATACTGGCAGACGCTGACATCAGTACTGGCGGGCAGTAGGTCTTGGATGCGATTGCGCTCAGGTTCTGTGTTGCCTTGAACCAAGAGCAAGTATTCTGCTGTGGCGGGTGGCTGGCAGGGCGGCAAGTCTTGGGCTCGCACACTAGCGGACCAGATTGCGCCACTGCTGACCACACAAACCATGACGCCCCAGCGCCGAAACCGTTGCATCCAGGACATGACTCTTACACCGTAGAGAGCAAATACAAAACATTGATCCGTACAGCCCAATTCAACGGCTGCAGCAGCTTTCTATCTTGCCACATCTATACAGAACAGACCGTTCGAGAGCGCGCCAAATGATGCCGCCGCCATCCCCAGCTTATGAGTTGGGATAACGAGCCCCTCTAGCCAAACCTCAGGAAGGCTAGTGTTTTAGGCTGGGTTAGAGTATCGTGAAGTTTTGCAAACTTTGCTTTGCTCACGATGCTGTAAAGCGGCTCTAATCCAGCTTTAGCACCCCACCTCTGCATCTTGAGCCCAAGGTAGCGTTGAGTCGTTAATCGAGACCTATTTGTGCAATTAATTGATTCGTCCTCTGCGGTGACTCCGGTGACCGCCACTTCCCGCAGGCAAGAACTGCCGTTTACGCTTAAGGACCTCAGGACTGCCATTCCCGACTATTGCTTCGAACCGAATACCTTTAGGTCACTGGCCTATCTTTTTCTGGATTTTGGCATTATTGCTGGGCTGTATGCCTTGGCAGGTTATTTAAATTCTGGGTGGTTTTTCCCGCTCTTCTGGCTGGCACAGGGCACCATGTTTTGGGCGCTGTTTGTTGTGGGCCATGACTGTGGCCATGGCTCGTTCTCCAAGCACAAATGGCTGAACAGCTTAGTGGGGCATTTGTCTCATTCGCCGATTTTGGTGCCCTACCATGGCTGGCGCATTAGCCACCGGCATCACCATGCCAATACAGGCAATATGGATACGGACGAAAGTTGGTTTCCGGTGCCTCAGGCTGAGTACGAGGCAATGAGCTGGTCGATCAAGCTGATCAGGTTCCAGCTGTTGTTGTTGGCCTATCCGATTTATTTATTTGTGGGAACACGAGGCAACCACCACTCACACTTTTCACCCAAAAATCAACTCTTTAAGCCCTCAGAGAAAAAGGACATCATTACCAGTACGATTTGCTGGAGTTTGATGATCGCTGGCTTGGGAGTCCTGGGGGTTCAATTTGGTCTCCTGTTTGTCGTCAAGTATTATTTGATGCCCTACCTGGTTTTTGTGGTTTGGCTGGATTTGGTGACGTATTTACACCATACAGTGCCAGAACTGCCTTGGTATCGTAATGATAGCTGGTACTTCTTGAAGGGAGCCCTATCAACGATTGACCATGATTATGGGGTGTTTAACAACATTCACCACAATATTGGCACCCATGTGGCACATCATATTTTCTCGAATATGCCGCATTACTATCTGAAGGATGCGACTGAGGCCATTAAGCCAATTTTGGGTGAGTACTATCACGTTTCTCAAGAGCCGATTTGGACAGTCTTATGGCGCTCAATGCGTAGTTGCCATTATGTCGCTGATCACGGCTCCAAGGTTTACTATCAGGCTGATCGTTCTTCATAGCGCAGAGTCCATCGCCGAATAATTAGTGCCACCAAACCAGGGGCTGGGGTGCAATGCATCCCAGCCCCTAGTCGCTGGAAATAGGGACGTCGCACTGGCTAGATGACTATCACTGCATACATTCTAGATGTCACCCGTCAATCAAAATCAACGTGTGCCGCAACCGTTGTGCCAGCTACAGCGATAGCGGTTCTAGGGGGGCACGATGCATTTGCATCAGGAGGTTGCCGACAATTAACATACCGGCTGTCGAGCTAATGGACTGACAAAACAGCCTGCCATCCAATCCTGCATGGGGTCAGGAGACCTGCCCCCTACCCTAGACGAAACCCGCGTAGGGGAGCGGCTTCCGCGCCCAATCCTGGTATGTTCATTGCCCAACATCATGTGATTGCAACGCTTTGTTACGCTAGCAAACGAGTGACTGTAGCGCTGTATTCCTTGTAGGTTTTGATGCCGATCAACGTCTCTACTAGTTCACCGTCTTTAAAAAACATCACTGCTGGTATGCCCTTCAGCCCAAATCGCTTGGTGATTTGCCGATTGACATCAAAGTCGATCTTCATCACCGTGGCACGACCTTGATAGGTCTCGGCCAGTTGATCGATGAGCGGCGTCACCTGCTTGCAAGAGCCGCACCAAGACGCCATGCAATCGACCACCAGCAATGACTCATTGGTTAAGCGCGCATCGAGTTCCGCTTCATCTTGAATCAGTCGAGCCGCACCCGTGTCTTCATTACCGAGATCGGCCAAAGCCGCCGCAACCTCGGCAAATGAGAGGCTGGCGTTGATGGTTTGGACCTGAGATGACCCCAAAGGCTCGGCCTCCGCACATCGCTGCCGGTAATACTCAAGGATCGGGGCCATTGCTGCTTGATGGCATTCTAAACGGTGACGAATCACCGAAATGGGTTTTTCTGGCCCGTACTCTACCGAAAGCCGCTTCACCAAAATCCCCGTCATTGCCTTGAGGTAGACCACCGTTGCGGCGGGTTTACCAAAGTTGGCCCACCAGTCGTCAAAGGCTTGGGCCTGGGCCAGCGTTTTGGGAAAGCCATCCAACACCCACCCCTTCAACACGACATCGGGTTGCTCAAACCGCCGCCGGATTTGCTTCATCACCGCCTCATCTGACAGGGTCGCTGCTGCGTTCCCGTCGGCAGCGGCTTCAGCGGCGATCGCCTCCGGCATCAGCGATCCCATCGACACATGGGGAATCCCCCAGCGTTTAGCGAGGGCGGCGGCCTGTTCGGTCACCCCCGCACCGGGTGGCCCTAGGAGGATAAACTGCTTTGTTTTCATGAAGGATAAACCGTTGAGTCTTCATGGCTGGCTCCTTAATAGATCATATTTTGGGCGGCTATGGCCAAACCAGAAGGAAAAGTAAAGGTCCTGCATCATCCCGATACAGAATTAAGGGGTCATCTAGGGGGAATTGATCTACCGTCCCCACGGAACGAGGCACAGCCCCCCTAAGATTCCTGAAGCCCCTGGTGGCTGTACCAGTGGCGAGCGATATCCACCCGGCGACAGATCCACACCTGCCCATGACCCTGCACATAGTCTAAAAATCTTGCTAGGGCTGCGGCCCGCCCTGGTCGCCCCGAGAGCCGACAGTGCAGCCCCACGCTCATCATCTTGGGTGCGGTTGCCCCCTCGGCGTAGAGCACATCAAAGGCATCCCGCAGGTAAGCAAAAAACTGATCCCCAGAGTTGAACCCTTGGTAGCTGGCAAAGCGCATGTCGTTGTTGTCGAGGGTGTAGGGAATCACCAGGTGGGGGCGACCATAGTCGGTGTTCCAGTAGGGCAGGTCATCGGCATAGCTATCGGCATCGTAGAGAAAGCCCCCTTCCTCTACGACCAATCGCCGCGTATTGGGGCTGAGGCGACCCTGGTAAAACCCCAATGGGCGGCTGCCCGTAACCGCCGTTTGGATCTCAATGGCTTTGCGAACGTGCTCCCGCTCGACGGCTTCGCCTACGTATTGATAGTCAATCCAGCGGTAGCCATGGCTGGCGACTTCCCAATCTGCCGCCACCATCGCTTTGCCGGCGTCGGGGTTACGCTCCAATGCCATGGCTACGGCATAGACGGTGACGGGGAGCGATCGCTCTGTAAACGTCCGGTGCAACCGCCAAAACCCCGCCCGACTGCCATATTCATACATCGATTCCATATTGAGGTTGCGCACCCCCAACAGCGGCTGCGCCCCCACCGTCTCTGACAAAAATGATTCCGAGGCGGCATCCCCATGCAAAATGCAGTTCTCGCCCCCCTCTTCGTAGTTGATCACAAACTGCAATGCCAGTCGCGCCCCATTGGGCCATTGGGGATGGGGTGGGGTTTGGCCATAGCCAATCAGATCACGGGGGTAGGGCGCAGTCATGGATTCACTGTCGTAGGGGAATTAGAGAGGATTTTAGGAGATTTTCCCTGCCGGGGAGACAAGGAGTTGGGGCGCTAGGGGGCTCAACCCCTTGTCTCAACTGGGTTTTACAATCGAATTAGCATTCCCTTCGGGGGGCGTGGGGGAGATCGGACCCCACATTCAGGGGGGTTGGGGGTCTGCCCCCAATTCCGGATTCTGCCCAACACCAAGCCCTAGGCCCGCACTATCATCTTGAGAGTGAATGTGATCTTGAGTCTCTGAACTATCCCATGCCCCCGCCCCCCTACCGCATCCAAACCATGGGCCGCCACGAGCTGGACTTGGCTATTGACTGGGCCGCCGCCGAAGGCTGGAACCCTGGCCGACACGATGGCGATTGCTTTTACGCCGCTGACCCCCAGGGCTTTTTGATGGGGATGTTGGGGGATGAAGCGATCGCCTCTATCTCTGTCGTCAAATATGATGACAGTTTTGGCTTCCTGGGGTTTTATATGGTCAAACCCGAGTTCCGGGGGCAGGGCTACGGCTTCCAGCTCTGGCAGGCGGGATTGGCCTATTTGCAAGGCTGCAATATCGGCCTAGATGGTGTTGTCGCCCAGCAGCAAAATTACCTGAAGTCGGGCTTCCAGCTGGCCTATCGGAATATCCGCTTCCAGGGGATCAGCACCGTTCCAGAGTCAACATCGCTTTCAGCGGAGATCGTGCCGCTGTCATCTCTGCCGATCAGTAGCGTCATTGCCTATGACCGCGCTTGCTTTCCTGCCGATCGCCCTACTTTTCTCAACTGCTGGTTAGCGCAACTCGAGAGCCATGCCCTAGGGATAATGGCCAATGCAGCCCTGGCTGGATATGGCGTGATTCGCCGCTGTCGTGCGGGGTACAAAATCGGTCCTTTATTTGCCGATACCCCTGAGGGTGCCGAAGCCTTATTTCAATCCCTAATCGCCCAAGTTCCTTCAGAGCAAACCGTTTATCTAGATGTGCCCGAGGTGAATGGAGCCGCGATCACCCTTGCTGAGCGTCACCAGATGACCCGCAGTTTTGAAACCGCCCGTATGTACACCCAAACTCCACCCGCCTTGCCATTAGATCGCATTTTTGGGGTTACAACCTTTGAGCTGGGCTAATGATGGGTGCTGTCCCCTCCTCAGATTCCGGCCTCTCTCGTAAATCAGGGGCCATGGCTAGACCCGCCTGCAGCCGCGTCCAAGCGCCGTAGAGCCACTCGTCTGAGGCCAGTCCGGTAAAGGCTATGCCATTGGTTTCCCCCAGCAGCAACACCATGGGGCGAGACCCACCAATCATCAGGGGGGGCTGCACAGTCGATAGGGGTATCCGAATCGGGGTGCCTTGGCGGCGGCGATAGGTGACCCGGTCAGGGGTGATCACCAAGCGCTGATCTCGGAAGAGTTGAACCAATTGCTGCAGCACCACCCCAAGGGCGATCGCCGCTTCGGCTAAGTCAGGCCAATCGGGGGTGAGGTCCAATTGTTTAACGGCCTCAATCAACATCAGGCGGGTTGCTTCTGGATCGCTATACACGAATGTCGAGCCATGGAGCAGCGCCCCAAAGTTTTCCATCATTTCCGTCATCAACAGCACAAATAACAGAAAGCCCACCGACTCGAACAGTCGCTGCATGACTAATTTAAAGCTGGCGTGGGACCATTGGGTGCGCAGTTGCCAGCCCTGAGCCGTTCGTTGGGCCTTAAGGGCTGGGACCGCCCGATGGTGGTAACGCTCAGCCAACTGAAATTGGGGCAGCCCCATGGCATAGGGGTTATTGCCGGTACTCTCGACAAATTTCACCGGGGTCCCTGGCAGGGCTGCGGCAATGGTCTGGGCATGGCGTAGTGCCACCCGAGGATTGACCTCCTCATACATGCGCAGTTGGGTGCGATCTTGCAGGTAAAGGGTCACCTGCCACCGTTCGGCCACCGCTGATTGAAACGCGCCCCCCAGAATTGCGGTGCGACGGATGAGCACCTGCAAAATGCGATCGGAGGAAAATTGTCGGTGGGTAATGGTTTGCCCTGGGGTCGATAGGCGATAGAGACAGCCCTCAGGCGCAATGCTTAATGACACCTGGGTGCGTTGGCGACGGCTTAAATATTGCCAGCGTGCCCACTGATAATCGCATCCCCAAATTCCCACAAGACCCAGAAAAATGACCGCCTCATAGGCACGCAGGTAAAAGATGACCAGCGATAGGCCGCAAAACAACAGGA
Source organism: uncultured Leptolyngbya sp. (assembly GCA_964353225.1). Classification (GTDB taxonomy): domain Bacteria; phylum Cyanobacteriota; class Cyanobacteriia; order Phormidesmidales; family Phormidesmidaceae; genus PCC-6406. The sequence continues at coordinate 43,306 of CAYGVA010000004.1, read as the reverse complement.
ACAATGCCCCCAGTTGCATGAACCCCACCTGGTTTTGACGGCCCGTCAGTTCCGACCAAACCAGGGACAAAAAGGTTTGATAGAGCGCATCAAAGATCCGCTTGATTTGCAGCAGCGGCCACAGTAACACGGAAAGGTACTGGTTCTCCGTCGCACCCAGTTGGTTCTGTAATTTCACCCAGGCAGTCACACACCCCCCTTCGTCCCATCCTCGCCTACGGGCACTCCCACGATCAGGTCCCAGGTGCAGGTTAAAATTAGCCCCATCATCACTGGGTGCAATTGCGTATTGCTTTTTGCAGAATACCCGACGTTCCCATACCTGAAACAGACGGATGACCACAGACAGCGTACCTGTCCTTAACCCCCGCAGTCACAACATTCGCATCGCCGCATTATCACTCCTCGCTGTCATCACCCTCGGTTGTGGGCTCACAACTGTCCTCCATCAGCTCGAACCCAACCCCCATGTGCTCAGTCAGGTCATGCCACCGATTAACGGCATTTTTCATTTGATCTTGCTGATCGTGCTGTATCGACAACCTGAGAAGTTGAATGTGGTTTTGTGGACGGGGGTCTTGGGCGCGCTGGGTAGCCTACTGTTTTCGATGGGGTACTTCACCCTTCAAGCGACGTTCAATCCCGATATTCAGCTGATTGAAACCTTTCCGCCCATTAGTGCAATGCCCCTAGGCATCATCATGAGCATGTTTGTGTTTGCCCGTAATCGCCAAATTTTGACAACCGCGATCGCGGCTTGGCTACTCTTCGCGCTGCCGGTCCTACTTTATTTAGCCTGCCATCTTGAGGAGTTATTCACCCCCCGTGGCCTTGACCTGGTGGTTACCTTAGGTCCGGTCATGGCGGTACTGTCAGCGCTGATTCCCTTCCACAGCGGCATCGAGCAGACCGTGAAATCCCTTCGCAGTGAACGGGCTCAGATGCAGACACTGGCAGAACGGGATCCCCTCACCCAGCTCTATAACCGCCGTGGGATGGAGACGTTTTTCTCCGCCTTATTTATGGCTTCAGAGGCCACATTAGGGGTGATTTTGTTTGATATTGATCACTTTAAAGCGGTGAACGATCGCTACGGCCACGACGTTGGCGATCAGGTTCTCCGCCAGGTGGCCCAGCGGTGTGGTGCAGTCCTGCGGCAGGATGATCGTTTTGCCCGTTGGGGCGGCGAGGAGTTTTTGATTGTGGTTCCTGGGGTCGGAGATCGTGTCCTTAAAGCCATCGCGGAGGAGCTGAGAGTGGCTATCTCAACCGAAGACATTAAACCCGTGGGTCAGGTGACGGCCTCTTTTGGTGTCACCCGCTTGGGAACAGAGGATACCATTGACTCAGTACTCAAGCGCGTCGATCAGGCCATGTATGCCGCAAAGGTAGAAGGGCGCAATCGGGTGGTCAGTTGCTAGGGGAGGCGAGATGCTATCGGCGGATCACGCTTGAAATAGAGTTCTGCAGTACTATTTTTCCGTAAATTTAGTCAAGGCGATGCCGGTGAGGCCCATCGTTTAGGCATAGGCAATTAACCCTCCACTGTCTCAAGCATGGCCGTCAGATTCAGGCGTCTGCCGTTGCCAAGGCCAGTCCAAGCAAATGCCATAAAACAAGGCCGTCGTGATCAAGAGGGTGATCCTGCTGGTTAAATCTGGCGTGGCCTCAACCCGTTGCAAAATTGTGGGGAATGGCCCTGGAGCATCTGGCAATTTGAGGACTAAAAATTGCAGCCCATTCATTGCAGCCATGAGTCCTAGTAAGAGTTCCAAGCCTTGATTCTGAAGCACTATCCACACCATAAAGCCAGTGAAGCCAGTCGTCATCAACGCGACGCTCGGCATAGATGGCTGCCCCAGGAGCGAGAAAAGCCCTGACAGGAGCGCGATCGCAATCGTGAGACGAGCAGGTTTGCGAATCAATAGACCCAGCCCTTGCAAAAGGTAGGCATAGACCAACCCCTGAAATAAGGTGATCGCCGGAATCACAATCAGTGCTGGAATCAAAAATAAAAACCAGTCTTGAGCCACAAAGGTGACCTGATAACGGTCTGGCTCCAGCAGCGCTACTCCCCCAATCGTCAGCAACCCTAGCCCCAGCCAAACCAGAGCAGCCTTGACCATTTGAGCCCAACGAATGGTTTGATCGGCTCGGATCAGGGTGAGAAGCGGACGTCGATGCAGATTGCGAAAGGCCAGCCAGAGGCCAAACACCATCAAGGCGCTGATCGCGGCGCTGAAAATGCTGAACATAAACGGATTGCCCATCAGAGCATTAACACTCGTTTGGCTATCCATGCCCATCAGCACCATGGCGATGATGATCGGCAGCATCGCAACCAGAATCACCCCAATCGTGAGGCCCAAACAAAGAATGATCGTGAGGCCATAACGACCCAATCCATTTTTTCCCTGGCGGGCAGCGGCCAAAAAGCGGTTAGACACCATCAACTCTCCCCGATATCAAAGATAGGGTGATTTCGTGATCGGTCCCTATCTCAGCAGCGCTAGGATCGATTCACCCGAGGAGAATTACACCAGGGCAGTGCTCGATTACAAATTGGTTTGGAAAATACCCTTGAGCAAATCCTGCACATTTTCAGGATTGCCTGCCTTCACCGTTGATTCCCGCAACTGGGCGATGGACTCCAGTTCCGACTCATTGGCGTTGCCATAGGAGATCGGGTAAATGCGGATATCGCTGTAGGCCAAGAGGTTTTCCACATCCCCAAAGCTATAGCCCCGGTTGGCTTCACCATCGGTAAGCAACAGCAGGTAAAACAGCCCGTCTGGATCCTGCTGACGCTGTTTCATCAGCTCAGCCAAACCTACCAGGGTGGCGTCGTACATGGCCGTGCTGCCATCGGCCACGAGGGTATCGATCGCCGCCAAAAACCGTTGATGTTGTAGCTGGTCAAAGGGTTCTAAGGGCACCCGGTAAACGGCGCGATCGCCAAAGGTCACCAACCCCACATAATTACCCGCATTAATTGTCGAACTGGCGATTTTCAGACCTTCCTTCACCGCTGTTAGGGGCTCGCCATCCATCGATCCACTGGTATCCACCACCGTCATCAAATAAACCGTGCGGCCCCCATCCTTGCGCGCTTTCCAATAGGATTGGGCTGCCGTCAGCACCTCCCCAGCCGGAATCGGAGGCTGCTCGGCGCTCTGCAAATAAGGCGTCGCTTCAAAGCCTTGGGTGGTGGCTAATTGCTGCATTTCAGGGGAAGCGGCAAACTCGCCAAAGGCGGTTAGGGCTGCCGCTTGGTCCGGAGAGTTCCAGCCAAAACCCACCAATGGGTTGTTGTGGGGAATGCCAAAGGGCACAAACGCCACCGACTCAAAACCCGGTAGCTGAATCAGACTTTGATAATTCTGGTACTCCAGCGGAAAGGCTTGGAGTTTGTCGGGATCGCGAATGAAGATTTCCTGCAAATCCAGCGTTGTGGTCGTCGTAATCAGCACCTGTTGCTGAAAAGCGCTAAAGACCGAATTCACATCAGGGGATTCCAAATCCGCAAGGGTCAGCGCCCCACCATCCCCTTGGTGGCCCGCAGCCCGCCAAAACAAGCTGTAGAGCAAATTCAGCGAAGTAGAGCTGGTGTAAGGGTTAGGGTATCCGGCGGTGAGCTGACCGGAAATCATCGCATCAATAACCTGGTCAAAGCTGACGTCCCCCCCCAACTGGTCATAGGCGGCTTTCTGCATCACAAACCCAGCCGTATTGGGCACCAGCCGCTCAACCACCGGGGTAATGGGTATCTCCTGGGTTTTGAGCATCTCGACCCACAGGTCGTTAGAGGGCGAATAGCCTGCCGGTTGCACCGCCCCCGCCGCCAATAGTCGCGCCGCTGTCCCGGAGGGGATTTTACGAATCCCCACTTGAATGGGCTGCCCCGAAGGGGTGGTTAAACGCGATTGGTTAAAGGCTTCTGCTACCTCCACCAGCCAGCGCTCATTTTGCTTGTCAACATTGGCCTTTTCCGAGGAGCTAAAAATTTCGAGATAGACCCCACCTCCCCCACCAGGATTCGCCGCATACAGCGGGAAATCTTCAATATCCGGTAAGGGCTCACGAATGCTGTCGGTGGCATAACCTTGGGCCACCTGATCGGGGATAAACTCCTCGCTCATCTCAATACCAGGTAGAACCTGGTCTAACAGCACCTGTTGCGCCGTTTCGGTCGAGTCCACATTGCCAATGCCACCCCCGCCGAAACACCCCCACAGCAGGGTCAGACTCAGCCCCGCTGCCAGCCCAGCGATGAAGCGGGGGCGGGGGCGAGAAAACCAGGATCGAATGGCGATGAACGGTTTAGGCGCGGTCATTATTAGAGGCTTTGAGGGTGGTTTTATTGGCGTCAATCAAGAGCTGGAGGCGATCGGGCAAGCTGGTGTCGGCGGCGGCATCGCTGGTGAGTTGGGCTAAGACAATCTGGTCACGGAGTTGTTGGAGCTGGTCATGGGTGGCTTGGAGGCGATCGCTGCTCTCCTGCAAATGCTTCTGGGTGAGGCGGCGATATTGGTCTGTCTGCACCTGCTTGCGAGCCGCGACACTACTGGCGACCTGGGTTGCCAGACCCTCGACGGTATACAACGTTTCCATTAAATCTGGTACCAGCATGGCATCCCGCTCGGCAATTTGCGCCGCTGCCTGCTGGCTCGCCGTTGCCCATTGATAGGCTTGAATCCATTCGTCAGGTTGAGCGCTGGGCAGGGTTCGAGCAGCAATGCCGTCGAGGCGCTCTAGCATGACTTCGGGCTCCAGCAGGTTACTGGTGATGGGCAGGCGATCGCGGCGAAATTGTAGGAACCAAATGGCTAGCATGGCTAGGGCGATCGCCCCGCCCAGCAAGATACCAAACGCTTTGAAGCCCGTAAAGACGAGCAGGGCCGCATACCCGATACCAGTCCCGGCGATAAGAAATTGGGTCTGGGGATAGCGAAAAGCGCTGCGCCAGCGGATATTCATGGCTCCTCTAGATCGTATGCCTGTAAATATACCCGCTAGATCTGTGTTCAGCAGGCATCCTGTCATCCATTGATGTATTGCTCAATTCCTAAACATTATGAGGAGGATACAGCCTCAATCCAGGAAAGTAATGTGAACACTCGATCAAGAAGGATTTTTTTTGCCCCTGAACCATCCGACAGACTGTCTTATGGGAGCGGTTGTGCTGGATGCGGGGGATGTTGAGGGACCCTTGTCGTGGCGCTTGAGGTTTGCCTTACGCCCGTTAATATGGCCAGCACCAACCACGATAAAAGGTTGATTCGACCATCGTAGAGGGTGACATCAAACAGTGAAAATAACATCACCCCTACGAAGGCAATGTAATACCCTTTAATCAATTGTGGATTGGGACAGTTTGCCTTGGGCTGTTGCCATATTCGCAGGCTTTTGTAGCAGATGAGTCCGACCACGATCGTGAGGCATAGGGTGGTGAGCAGTCCAGCCTCTGCCGCCAACGAGAGCCATAGATTATGGGCGTGGGGCATAGCGCTATACCCTGGTACGCTGCCATCGTAGAGCAGCTTATAGTTGCCTAATCCATGGCCTAGCCAAGGGCTTTCACGGGTGAGGCGCAGCGCTAAACGCCATACGTAGACCCTGGGGTCATCCGTCACCCAGGCCCAAGAAATTTGACGACCGCCAATCCCAAACGTCGTGGCACTGGCAGCGATCGCCCCCAAAACGCCCAACCCCAGCCATCGCCCCCAACGCGGGGCTTGAAAGGCGAATAAACAGCTCAACAAGAACACCACCGTCACCAAGTAACCGTTGCGTGAGCCGGAGCAGTAAAGCGCCATCAACAAGCCCGCGACACTTAGCCCTAGGGCAGCATATTGACGATGGCGAGGGGATGATGACGGTTGAGAACGGTCCATGGCAGTCATGAAGAGTCCCAGCGCCAGCCCTAGTATCATCACCGCATAATTCGCCAGGGTATTGGGGGAGTCAAACAGACCATAGGCCCTGGGATCAGAGGCTAAGCCGGTATACAGCCAATCCAATGGGGGCAATGTTTGGAGCAAACTGGGGAATGCCGTTGCCGATCGCTGCTTGAGAACATACTCCAGGCCAGCGAACAGAGACGCGGGGAGAGAACCCAGCACTAAAACCCACGCCCATTGTTCGATTAAGCGCCATGGCTTGGGATGATGGGTCAGAAAACTAGCGATCGCTGACCACAGCAAAAAATAGGGTAGAAAATTCAGAAGCTGTAGCGATGCTTCTCCGATATATTTTGCCTGAATCGTACTGGCAATCAATAACAGGGTGACCCACAGAAATCCAGATTGGTATAGGCGTTTGAATAGGTCCTGAGGTCTCTGTGCTAGGCGAGTCCCCATAAACACAACCATGCCGATTAAGCTCGCCACCATAAAATAGGGCAAGATGGCGAGGCAAATCAGGAAAAGGCTTTCCCAATTCAGCCCTAGTCCATGATCTTGGGTATCAGATTGTGATTCAAGCTTTGACATCTATATCCTGCGTCAATCGTCAGAATTAAAAGGGGCAGGTAAAAACGGGCTCCGCCAATATTATTTAATGCGTAGCGCTCACTTAATAGGCCCCGTCACCCCGCAAAACCACCCAAATTGTCTTCAGCAAGATATGGATATCCAGCCACACTGACCAATTGCGAACATAGTAAGCATCTAGATTGACCCGTTCGCCATAGGTAACATCGCTCCGTCCAGAGACTTGCCAAAGCCCGGTGATGCCCGGCAAAACCCGTTTGTAGAGTTCGAAAGTGTCGGCATAGTAGTGAACTTCGTCGTCGACAATTGGACGTGGCCCCACTAAACTCATTTCGCCACATAAGACGTTCCACAGTTGAGGCAGCTCATCCAAGCTCGTTCGCCTCAATAAGAGACCAATCCGAGTGGTTCGAGGATCCCATTTAAGTTTTCGATCTTTTTCCCATGCTTGGCGATATTCAGGATGGGTGATCAAAAAATCGGCTAAGACTCGATCCCCATTGCTTACCATGGAGCGGAATTTCCAGGCGGTAAAAGGGCGGGCATTTTGCCCCAGTCGCTGCTGCCCATAAAAGATGGGACCGGGCGAGTCCAGCGCCACTAACAGTGCAATTAAACCCATCAATGGCAACGCCAGAATCCCGACCAGCAAGGTTAGGGTGCGATCTAGAATCGCTTTGGTCAAGCGTGGTCCTGGCAACAATAGCCGTTGCCGAATCTCTAGCCCTAACATGCCCCCTAAATCTTTGGTGCTGACCCACAAACTGGCAAACCCGAAGAGATCAGGCACCATTAATAAATGGGGAAAGGTATGGGCATAGCGCTCTAAAATAAGCAGCAATTGTTCGCGGGGTACCCCTGGCATGGCGACAATGGCGTGATGAACACCCATTTCACGGGCCATGTAAGGGGCCAGCGAGAGCTTGCCCATTACCGGCACCCCTGCTATCTCGGCCGGTTTGCCGGGGTCGTCATCTAAAACGGCTATCGGCTTTAATCCGAGGGCGGGTTGACGTTGTAGGGCTCTCACAACAAGCTCCCCCGTTTTGCCAGCCCCCAACACCAATACCGGATACCCCCACCAGGGTTGGCTGGCACAGATCTGTCGCAATATAATGCGTCCCAACCAGACGAAGGCAATTGACAACCCCCAAGCCATGATGAAGATACCTCGGGAATAGGTTGTCCCCTCCCTCACCAAGAAAATCACTGACCCGAGGGATAGGTATAGGGCGGTGGTGGTGATGCAGAGCCGTCGCAGTTCGTCTACAGGGCTAATGCCTACCCGGTATAGCCCTGCCGCGCAGTAGGCCACAAGCATGCCAAACACTAGCGGAGACAGTTGCCAATACAGCAGCGGCGCAAACTGTCCGCCGAATAGCAAACGTACAGAGACACTCGCAATCCCAGCGGCGACTAGGGCTGCCCCATCCGCAATCATTAACAGCCCTGAGGTGGATAGGGACCTTAAGGTGAAAGTGGTAATGGGAAGTAGGGCTGGACTCAATGCCCGTGGCAAAGAAAACATAGAGTAGAGACTTGACCAGCGTGCCGTCTCTACTCTAGGGCATCCCCACGCTGAAATCGCATCCAGGCATCCTCAACAAAAGATTGGAACTCTCTCTGGAAGCGCTGCACAGAAAAGCGTTCAGCATTCTGGCGAATCACCCAGGGATCAAAGTTCACCGGCTGATCCTCAAAAGCATCAATAGCTCCGATGAGATGTTCAACCGTTTGTTGCTCAAAAAACAAACCGGTTTTGCCCTCAACCACCGTCTCCAAAGCGCCCCCTCGACCATAGGCAATCACGGGGGTGCCAGCCGCTTGCGCTTCGACAGGCAAAATCCCAAAATCTTCCTCAGCTGCGAAGATAAACGCCTTTGCTGCTTGCAAATATTCTTTGAGCACGGGAGAGGATTGATAGCCGAGCAGCTTGATGTTGTTGCTGGTGAATGATCGCAATCGCATCATCTCTGGCCCATCGCCAATCACCACCAACTGCCGATCAGGCATCTGAGCAAAAGCTCGGACAATCAGATCTATCCGCTTATAGGGCACTAGCCGTGACGCAGCCAGATAAAAATCTTGCTTCTGCTGTGTCACCTCAAAAGCATCCACGTCTACAGGTGGGTATATGACCGTAGCCCGTCGTCGATACACCTTCCAAATTCGTCGAGCAATAAAGTCAGATATCGCAATAAAGTGATCCACCCCATTCGCAGTTCGATAATCCCATTGGCGAATTTTATGGAGCATCCAGCGGACTAACCAGCCTTTTACCCCTTTGCCCGCCCCTGACTCTCGCAAATATTGGTGCTGCAAATCCCAGGCATAACGAATGGGGGAATAGCACATACAGAGATGCAGTTGATCAGGGCCAGTAATCACGCCTTTAGTGACTGCATGGCTACTGGAAATAACTAAGTCATAGGCCGACAGATCAAACTGCTCGACGGCCAAGGGCATGAGGGGGAGATATTGCCGAAAGGCGCGGCGGGCAAAGGGGAGGTTTTGGATGAAGGAGGTTTGGACGGTCTTATTTTGAATGAAGCTGCGTTGGCTGGCATCTAGAAAGTCAACCAGGCTGAAGAGATCCGCCTGGGGGTAGACCGCCAGCATCTGTTCCACCACGCGCTCGGAGCCTGCGTAACTAGCGAACCAGTCATGGGCGATCGCAAGTGAAATCATTCAAGAAATTTGACTGGCATGATTTTCTCTGCGCAGGCCTAGAAATCTAGATATTGCTAGGCAAAAAGTTTTTGGCTTTAGCTTTGTAGGACAGTATATAAAAAACAAGTAAAGCCATGGCCAAACAAAAAGGTAGGACTTTTTTCGGAAGAGAGCATCACGCAACCCTGACAAGCTATTTAAATTTACATATTTCTGCTCATCGGAAAAATCATTCAGAAGAACTACGTTGGGAGCTACCCAACAGTCAATCCCCTTAACGCCTGCCCGTAGTGTCAGTTCAGTATCTCCATGGTAATGAGGAGTAAAAGTAGTGTTGTATAAACCAACCTTTTCATATACACTTCGGTGCAGCAAGACACCATTTCCAACCAAAGCATCAACTCGAATAAAACTTTTTGCTCGAATATTTTCTGGTAGATTTTTGAATCCTAAGCGGTTATAGTTTAAGCTAAGAAACCTAGCTGAACTCCAGTTCTTGACCGTACCCAAAGACCAAACTAATCCTGGACTTGACAGGTAATCTATACGATTTCCCAAAATCAAGAGATTATGATCACAAGCAATCTTGATTAGGCAACTTATATGATTAGGCTGAATAATAGAATCATCATTAACAGTAAATACAAAGTCACATCCATGAGTCAGCGCAAATCGAACACCACTATTAATCGCATCTGACCAATAGTCATGATCTGATGTCCTGATGACAGTTGTCTGAGGGTATAAATTTTTAACGACATCTGGAGTTCCATCTGTAGAATTTGAATCAACGATAACAACTCTCAGGCACGAATAAGTCTGGCTATATAGGTGAGCTAAAAAACGAAGCGTCTTGTCTCTTCTATTTCTTGTGGGAACAACGGCATATACTAACGGGGTTTTCAACTGTCAAGTATGCTCCTATAAAGTGACAGGGTTTTCTCCGCACAACTTCTCCAAGAAAATATTGGATACCTCTTTCTTCCGTTTCTTATCAATTGCTCACGACGCTCTGTTGAGCAAATTATATTCTCTATTTGCTGAGAGATGTCATCTACGTCATTAGGATCAAAGTATGCACCAGCCTCTCCTACCACTTCCGGAATCGAACTGGTTTGACTACAGATAACGGGACAATCCATAGACATAGCCTCCAAGGGTGGAATGCCAAAGCCTTCATACAAAGATGGATAGACAAATGCTATAGCATTTTGATAAGCCTCCACCAAGGAATCATCACTGCCAGACGTGTACCGAATATTTCGAGACAATCCTAGAGTTGCAACAAGCTCATTCTCTGCCTTCGAAGGCAAACCACCGCCAAAACATAAAATATTCAGATTTTTCTTCAGGAATTTTGATTTTTCAAAAGCTCTTAGTATATTTCGAAAATTTTTATAGCCTTCCCTTTGCCCAACAAACAATATATAAGAAGGGAAGTATCGGCCATCCCTCATTTTCATGCCAACTTTCGCCTGACCAGCACGAGGTTTTCCTAGAGGTCTAAAACCAGGATGCACAACTTCAACTCGTTTTTCATAATGAGGAAAGAACTTAAAAAAATCTTGTTTAGTACTGTGAGAAATGCATAATATTAGACTAGATCTGTCAATACTTCTCCTTTTCAAGAAGCTAGTCTGGTCAAACCTAGAGAAAAACTCTGAATAGATCTCATGAATCATGTCATATACAGTTAGTACATGATGAGACATCGAAGAGTTTAGTCCATATCTAGAATAGTAAGTCTCATGAATAATATCAGTGTGGCGATAATTCTTAGAGAGTTCAACATTAGACAGCAAAGTATTTGCAAAACGCCTCAGAAAGCCCGTATGAGGAATATAGGGAATGAAATTCCCATTCAAAAAAGTTGGTCGATTATTTCGCAAATATTCATTTACGAACAAAGGGGACAAAATATCAATGTCAACCCCCAGGCAAAAAAGAGCGTTGGTTAACTCGAAAATATATCTTGAAACACCACCATACTTCTGGGAGGCAAAAATATGGCCGTCAAAAACTATTTTCATTGAGAGCAATCAGAAACTATTTTCTGCAATGCTGAAGTTAATTCTTGCAGATATCTTTCTTGTGAATGGTTCTCAATTACATATCGAAAATTATTCCATTGCCACTCAATAATTTCTTCATCCCCTATTGCTAATGCACGATTTATAGCTTGATTCACACCATCTAAAGTCAAGGTTTCAATAGAAATTTGATGGGGCACTGAAATTGTCGATTCACGTGATACTAGGGGTATTAAAGCTCCATTTCCTATGGCAGTTAATACACTCGAGGCTCCTCCTTCAGAACATGAAGGAAATATTACAAAGTCACATACACTAAGAATATCTGAAAACTGCTTAGATCTTACATCCACGAAACCATGCACACAAATATTATCAACTTCATGTAAATGACGTCTGTAAGTATTCAAAAAACCTTTTTCTGCAAGGGGACCACAAACATGTAATTTCACATCATGTCGTTGCTCAAAAGCTTCTAGTAGTAGATCAAGACCTTTATGAATCAAACCGGAACTTCCAAACCATAGAAAACTCTTGCCTGTGTTTTTGGGATTTGTCTCTCTCTCTCTCCAAACATATTCGGCATCCTGAGCGTTGAGAAAAAGTGCTGGAATCAGGTGAATAGGACCATCGTAAAATCTCCTGTAGCTCTCTACTAGCAATTGATTTCCCAACACTATCATTCCATCAACTAAAGTAGTTTGATGACTCCAGGTCTTCTCAACAAAACGAGCCGATTCTGCTAGCCAAAAGCCTGTTTTCAAGTAGACCTCTTTGACCCTTGATAAGGAAGCATGATTCTGGTGGCATACATGCATGCCAGTTCCATAGTAAACCGTCTTTATATCGTGTAGCTGCCAAGACTCAAAGCGATGCTGAAAAACATCGCCAAAACCACATATCAAATCATATTTATCTAGTTTTATATGCCTGGCTGAATCGTAATTAATAACATCAACATTGTATTTGAGTGTCCTTAGCGCTTTTGCCCAGTACTGGGCTTCATAAAGATTAGTATGCTTTACAGGTGAATATTTATAAACACCTGTAAATGGGAGCACTATATATGAAAGTAAAACGTTCTTAGTGTAGCTCGTTTTAAATATGTTCCTTAAAACGATTCGCCTTTTTATATAAACTAGTATGCGCTTCAAAAAAGACTTTAGTTGTCGTTTCATTTAGACCTTGAGAAAGCATACTTAGCAGACAGAAGAAGCCTCACAAAAAATTTTAGTAATCTCTTTCTAGAAAATTTGTAAAACACATTAAAGAATAGTATTTTGTCCACTAGAAGTGATTTTTTCAAGTCGCTCTCAATAAGCATCTTTGAATAAGATACTGGAGAAGTATCCATGTTCAGAAAAGGACTGCTTGGATCTGTGCGAGTCCCGTTTTTGCCTATGTTTTTGATAAGGTTCTTATACGGAGTCAAGCAATAAAAGTTGTTGTGCATGCATGTGAAAACCCACTGATAATCCCAGGTGTCTACTAAATTGTTTTCAACCCGCTCATAGGCTCTTATATAAAAATTGGCAACATACGCATCCCAGCTAATAAACTTTTGAATCACCCGGATGGCTTCAGATTTAGATGAAAAATTTATATTGACATCATATAATTGCCATCTATCTCGCCATGTCGCCCAGCCCCATATAGAACAATATTTGGATAAGAAATAGTCATCGGGCACACTAACTTCGTTGAAAAGATAAGACGTTCCTGTTATCATTCCAACTCGAAGATCGTTTCTATGTTTCTCTAATAACTTACTAGAAAAATGAAAGAAGCTTATATCTGGCAAGCAATCATCTTCAAGGATGATGCCTTCATACTCATATTCAAAGAACCAATCAATCGCACTGCTTACAGCTTGTTTACACCCTAGATTTTTATCCCTAAATAAAGTTCTTAGTTCACAGTCCCAAGTAACTCCATCTAAGATAAACTTCCTGACAGCATTAATAAGTTCGTGTTCTCCCAAAATACTTTCTCTAGGACCATCAGATGCCAAATATAGTTTCTGAGGTTGAACACTAGAGATGGCCAAAAAACTTTGCCGTACTGTGTCGATGCGGTTGAATGTCAGAAAAAGAACTGGAGTGTTGAGCAACTAAGTACACCAAGTAGACTCGGTCGTCAGAAAGATTGAAAATAGCAATCTAAAGGTGTGATAGATAGCTATAGATCTTACTCAATTAAGGACTTCAAAAAAATTAGAGAGCTTCAAATGTAGTTGTCCGTCCTCACTATTTTTCGGTCAATTGATGACGACAGTAAGGGTGTTGTGTAAATGTCAAAAGAAAAACCATCAAGCAAACCTGCAAAATTTTCTAGTAAACCTTTGATGTCAATATTTGATTAAGATGTTCCGAAGCATCTAGAATTGTAGAATATTTATCATGACTGTCCACTCTAAAATTTATTTTAGGTCTAACCGAATCAACGAGTTTGGAAGGCAACAAAAAAACAAGAAGGATAGCCCTCAACAAGGCGACAAGAGGCAACAAGAAGATGATCGACACAATACCTAAAGAACCACTCTTTATATCAGCAAGAAATGAATATATTAAATGAAGGCTCTTAAAGTGTGGCCGTACCTTGCGTGTTGCCATCGAACTTTCCTTGCCAACTAACTCAATCAGCATGCTGGCAAAAAAGACATTTCTGAAAAGAGAAGATTTAAAAAATACGTTTGCAAATGGGCACTGCAATAAAGCCTCATAAACAAACAACGAATTATATCCACTCAGGAAAAGACTTTTAGGTATAGAAGGATTTATCGAGAGTTTGTCAGCTAATGCCAAAGTATGAAAATCGTGTGCTGTTGCTCCTGTAGGAGTGCCTTGATAAAATTCAACGTCACTGGGAGGTTCTGACCTCATCTTGGATGCAGTATGTGAAAAGCCATTACTTTTCGGAGATGAGCCCACCCAAAAAAGAGGCAAATTGGAATGAGTGAACTGATCCGTCACTAAAAGGCCAGCTACGCATGAATAAGCATCAGGTATAATCGAATGATAAAAGATACCTCCAGAAATATTTTTTATTTTCTGGACTATGGATTTATGGAACAGTCCGGTTGTATATAATTGAGGCAAATCCATATACGACTTCAACCCAAGTAAGGCAAGGATTATCGAAGCTTTACTGGAATGTCGATTACTGCCCCGGAAACCCTTGTAAGCAATAACGGTATTGCCATAGAGTTCCTGACACCCATTCCAGAAATAATACGCCCGCTCACTTGAAAATAGTTTTGATTTATAGTGCTTTTTTAGGAGTTTGTCAGCTTCAACAAAGAAGTAGGGCATCAACGCATCATCATCTCCCAAAACAGTAATCCACTCGCCACTAGCATGGGCCAATATGAACTCAAAGTGTTTGCTCATGGAAAGTTCACGTGGTGGCACTAAGATCCTCATTTGAGGATTTTTAAACTCGCCGAGCCTGCTTAAGGTTTCGTCTCTTGAATGATTGACACTGACAATCAGTTCATAGTTGAGATACTCTTGTTCAAGAACACTTTGAATGGCATAAGAAACGTAAGGCCAGCCGTTCCGAGTGGGGATTAATATTGAATATTTTGGATTCTCTCTATGCATATTTAAGTTCATGACTAAAATTTAGTATGAGCGATTTAGTGCTCGTGTTTAGCGATTTTTAAAATTTAGGGAGTCTTCGAGAGTTTTACTTTTCAAGAAGCATGTGGACAAGTTGTGAATGCCTAGCTTTCCAAGAGCGGCAGAAGTCATAAGCTGCCAAAATTGTACGCGACTATTTTTTGTGATCACATAAATAGAGCCAACGCCAAAAACTCTGGCTTGAAAGAAATTAGCAATATACTGAAGGGTTGCCTGACTGTAGAAAGATATGTGTTGACCGTGCTCTAGACCATAATATCGCCAATGTTCTGGAGCTGGTATTTCTCTACTCAATAGCTCAGTTGTAAAGATCAATGTAGATGTCAAAGAAAAAATATTTTCCAACTCTTCCATCGGATTAGGAAAATGTTCTAAGCTCTCAAAGCTAGTAACCGCATCAAATTTTCTTTGGATGTTGCTCTGGTCAAACCCTTTGGCAAAAATATTTTCTGTGTATTTATCCTGCCAGTAAAAGTTGAAGCCTTTGTCTCTCATTAAACGGACAAATACGCCATAACCACCAGCATAATCTAAGAACTCACCTGAAGAGCCGAAGGCTAGCAACAGAAAGTTAGATACCTTATTAGAGATACCTATATTACGAGCTAGGTATCCTGTATCTTGGCGATTAATTGACTCACTATACGCTTCGGGCAACCAATAGGGGGGCTCTGTTTGAAGAAATCCGCATTTCCCACAATAAAAATAATTTACAGTATACTTTTCAAGTATTTTAGCGGAGAATGAAAACTCATTCTGATTATTGCAAACCAAACATTTCATAGGCAAACGAGTTTCCAGACCTATCCCTATGAGTCAGAACCAAAAATATAAATATAGTTTATGACTTTAATAGCATCCTTTTTATTAGTCTTTTTGACTTAGTTAGAAAACGAAATATCAGCGCTCGCTCATGGCAAGGACTTCCTCCAAGCCGCAACCATTCCGCATAGTTTTCTTCCCACTGCTCAGAGTAAAAACCGTTCCAGAATTTTGGCTGTCCGTAGCAATGTAAAATTTTTGCTTTCTCTGCATGACTTTCACTGGGATGACAGTCATACTCTTCTGCAGGCAAAACTTGCTCAGGACTTATATTATAAGTCTGCAAAGCCAGACTAATGACTCCTGTCTCAGGTAGATACAAAGAATCTGCTATTTTTTCTGATGTCTCGTAACACCAACGGTAAACCTCATCAAAATCAGGAATGGAGTCCCATAAAACCCATATAGAGCCAATTCTGGCTTTTGAGTTCATATCAAACCCTGCAACAGGCTTGACGAAAAAATCTTTTAGCTTCACAGTTGCAGTAGTGGTTACAAAACCAGATGTACTATCTCGAAGTACTTCTGACAGGTCACCCTGGACAAGGATATCATAGTCAAGAGCAATGATATATCTATATTTGCTAAGTAGATGAAATGCTTCAAATTTAGCAAATACCATTACTGTAAAGTATTTCGTGATAGTTTTACTGAATAGCGATAAATCGCTAATTGGGAATTCATACAAAATAAACCGACATGGGTATAGAGAATTTAATATATTCTGATCATTAGGGGTAATGCCATTGTGAATAATGACAGCCTCATCAGCTAACCCAGGAGATAGCCGTGCTATATCCATTAAAACCGATGCAATTGCATAAGCTCGATTTTTAGAAGCCGCAAAAAGAATTGCACCTTTTTTCATTTCTTGAGCATCCTAGTCAACACTGAATTTCCAAATCCATATTTTAATTAGTCACATCAATCCGTGTAAAAAAACGGAATTCCTGTGCTCTGCCTTTCAAAGCTTCTTCAATTCGAAGAATTAATTCATCGTTTCTTATTTTGTCACCTCCTAAAGCTTGAAAAACAAAGCTTGTCCCGTCGGTAGATGTTGCAATAGGCCCTGTTTATTTTCGAAAAATTCATCAATGACAATCCTTGTGGGTGCATAATCATCCCATGCATAGTCATCGAAAAGAATAACTCCACCTTTCGAGATTTTCGGAAAGAAAAAATCCAGAGCTGCTTTTGTGGGTATTGAAGAATTAAGATCGATATGCAACCAAACTAGTGATTCTGGATTGACGGAATATGAAAAAGAATCTGGGATGAAGCCACGATTAAAAATTGTAATATCTCTAAAGTCAAAAAGATTATTTTCAGCGTTTTCCTGAGTCAAATATGAATACTGTCCGGCTGCCGACATTTCAGATTCCAAAAGATATTCTTCTTTCATTCCCTCCCATGCATCGTACAAATAGAAGCCTAGCTCAAATGGACTTTCACGCGCAGAAGAAAGTGCGAAAAATATTGCTAATCCATCGCATACACCACATTCTACGAAGTTTTTGGAGTTGCCCTCAGTTGCCCTGAAGGCATAATTTGTACTCCAGTAGACTATAAAATGTCTCCACATCAATTCGCCAATGAGAGCTGACTTATCTGATAAATCTTCAAACTGGGATAGATTGAACTTTTGAGAGTTAACTCGCAGAATTAATTGATTATTGATTCTAATAAACTCTTCATTGAAAGGAGATGAGTTTTGAATCCAAGGAGGAAGAGTAGATGTTTCCATACCCCATCCAGAAAAACTGGGACGCGCTTTGTCAAACAAAACCCGATACAGAAGAGATGCTTTTTGATAACCATCTCTTCCCAACACTTTATAAAGGATGGACTTCATCACTTTCTTCATTAGATACCCAAAATGCTTTAGATACTTTTCTCAGTCATCTTACTATAATTGAATCGCATTATTTTTTTCTGCCATATTACAATGCTAAAAAAATCGCGATTTTTTTAGCATCACTATAAGTAGGCTAGCTGGATTAAATGAAGGGTGGCTTAGTGCAGTCAAATCATTGGGCATCCGCGGTTTGGTACTTTGTGAAGAGTCTTCAAGGTTTTAAAAGTAATTGAGTAATCCTAACCTTAGGAGGCAGCGAAAATCGCACTTTCCCTTATTTGAATTTACCCTTAAAAAGTTTTTTGGTCTTATCCTTGATTTTGCCTAGGTTCTTTTTAAGAAAAAGAAGCAATAGAAACAGCCAAAAAGACCTAATATTTTCGTTTTTCTGCCATTCGTAGTTTGCAATTAAAACTCTGTACTTTACTAACAGTATTCTATACTTTACTGCTACTAAAACTGCAATTCTTTTTAATTTGTGTTCCAAGTTATTTGGAGTATCGATCTTGTCAAAGTCAGATAAATAGGCTTTAACAAAAAGGCTGAAGTCAGCACATTTTTCTGGGTTGATAGGATCGACTCTCTCCATCCAAGTTTGCCCTCTTTCTTGCGCGAAAGCTCTAGCAAAGTACAAACTTTCTTCGTAGAAATTGATATCACCAGTATATGAGAGCCTTGAGAGGAGGATATGATCCATGCCAAAAATTGAATCAAGATTCACACCATCCAAGCACTTTCGCCTAACTAGACTGTTAATGACATTATATTCTGAATCGTCAACTGACGTAACCGCTTTCAAATACTTCTGAAATCCACTTCCCTTTATATTGGAGATACTTCTGGGAATACTTATTTTTAATAGATTATCATGTTCATCGGCCCACTGAATTGATGAACATGATAAAGAAATATTCGGTTGCTTTATCATAGCGCTTAAATGCATTCTCAGAAAATCTGGGTCTAACAGGTCATGGCCACCTAAATACATAAAGAAAGGACTTTCAGAGCTTCTTAAAAGAAAATCAAGATTAAATCTTGCGCCGTAGTTTTTATCATGGCGCACACAAAAAAATCTGTTATCCGAGTTTGCATATTCTCTGCATATTTCATAGGTTGAGTCAGTGGAATGATTGTCGGCAATCAGTACTGCAAAGTCATTCCAGGTTTGACACGCTATGGAGTCAAGAGTTTTTTTAATGAAGCTCTCTTCATTATAGACGGGCACTCCAATGACAACCATTGAATGGCAGCATAAGCTGTTATGTTGAGGCACTATTTTACTCTTTTCAAATAACCATCCGGTGCTACAGTTATCAGTAGTTTTTGCTGAATGGCCTTATCGATAACAAACTCATCATGTTTTTCTAGATACTTTCGTACAGCAGTTTTAGGGTTATTTCCAGGTCCCCAAGGTCGGTCTGGAAACATTTCAGCAGGCACATCTTCAATGATAGTGTCAAACACTATACAATAACTTCCTATATTAACTAGTGGCGCGTAAGCTTCAAGCTCTTCCAAAACGTGGGTATGAGTGTGGTTAGAATCGAGACATACCATAATCCGACTGTAATTCTGGGCTACGTCACATACTCGATCTATGATTTCTGGTGAAATGCTAGAACCTTGAATCATCTCGATTCTAGAAGCCATTGGGTGAGCCTCGATTCCCTCACGATTATGAGCACGGATATCAATATCAATACCGAGCACTTTGCGCTTTGACTGATTTGGCTGTAACGTCGATCCTTCATCAATAGCCTCACACAAATCGAGGAGCGCCAACATAGAAGCGGTCGAAATTAGCGAACCCCCATGAGCAATACCTGTTTCGACAACCAAGTCAGGCTTGACTTTCCAAATCAACTCCTGAACCGCAATAATATCTTGGGGATACTGGATTATGGGACGACCAAGACATTCAAAATTGTATGAGTATTTAGAAAAAAGTGAATCCAGTGTAAATTTTTCCGCTGCTGATAGTAAGGACTCATTATTAGACATTCCTTCTATACGCAAAAGTACTTCTGACTTGAAATCAACCATGACAACTCACCTGGGTTACTAGATTATCTATAGAATGTCATTCAATGACAGCGTAAGCGGTGCAGCTTTCATAAAAAGGCTTTCTTACTCTCAAATTGTTGAGTTCTAGAACTTCTCTGATGGCTTGCGTTTCACCTGGAAAATTCTGGTAATTGTATTCATCAAATACTAAAATTGCACCTTTCGGCATTAGCTTGAGAATTGATTGAAGTGCAACCTTTGTGGGTTTATACAAATCAGTATCAAGTATCAGCATTGCACACGTCATCCAAGAATTTGCCGCAATGAATTTTGGTAGTGTCTCAACAATATCGCCTTTTACTAGCTGAAATCTATTAATCTTATTAACCGGCCTAACCATATCAATCAACTCTATGGAGTCAAGAATCATTTGATATGAAGTGTTAGAAAAATTTTCGCCACTAATGTCGGAAGGATCTGCATCAGCATCAATAGATGAGAATCCTTCAAAGGTATCAAATCCGATGATTCGCCTGTTTATTGCGTGAGGTTCTAGAATCACAGAAAGATGTGCCAACCATGCAAATGAGTTGCCCTGATAAACACCACATTCAATTATATCTCCGGGAACTTCTAAAATAAGTTTGTAAAGCTCATATCGTGTAATCAGGCTTTGGACACCTACCCGATTAGAAAATAAGGAGGGACTTGAAGCTATGAATTCTTTCGAAGCTCGCGACAACAAGGATTGTTGTGCACTAAAATAATTCGCTTCAGCTTGAGTAAGATTTCTGCCCGTCATATCCTGTTGACCCCATTGCGAATTGGCGGATTCATGATTCCGAAAATAAGCTAAACGTCAAAAGCTTGGATGCTCAATCATGAACTTTAAGTAGTTGCCTTTTGCACGACAATCAACATTTTTAGGTGCCAAATTTAGCAATGACGGCACAGATACTCTATAGTCAATACTTAGCCTGACATCAGGTGTTTTATTTGGTAAAGACCCATGTAAATGATGCCCTGAAAAGCAGACTTCATGGCCTGGCGGAAGAATGATGGCAAGCTTATCAGCATCAGAGATCTCTTTACTTGGAAGAGGGTGCGGTCGCCCTTCTCTACGAACAGAAGCACTTGCCATCTTTCTGTAAGAAAAATCCCAGACATCTAGATCAAAAATCTCTGAATTATTGGGCACTGCTTCAAAGAAAAACCTAGGGGCAATATAAAAAGTAGATTGCTCGGTTACGTTTAAAACAGGCAACCAATGATTAATCTGCTCCTGACCACCTCCATACCAAGTATCTCTATGCGGAAGATAATTGTATGAGATACCACTTTTTAAATACGAAGAGTTCGGAATGATTCTTAGCCGCGGAACATCATAATAGAGCTTGCCAATCGATATATCATAACGCGTCATTATAAGACCTTCGAGAATCTCTCTGGTTCTTGATGAATTTGTAAAGTTGTTTTTTGCCGTTTTCGCTCTTTCAATAAAAGTCTTTAACTCATCATCGCTACTGCCCCTGAGAGTTGGTACTCCATTAAAAGCTTCATAAACTACGTTTCTGGCATACTCAATCAGCTCCTTGGACTTTTCATTTTCAAAATGAAATGATAATTCGCCACCTAGTAATCTATTTGGATTATTCTTTTCGGATGAATGTAATAGCTTTAATGTTGAATACATAAACAATCCTAATTCAAATACTTAGGGAACATCGTTGGATTACTACCTTAGGTTCTATGTTTTATGCTGCTCGAATAAGATTTTCTTGAATCGATTTCATCGATTCCAATTAATTGGAATCGATTCCCTGTAATCTGTTTTATTTCACTAATATAGTTCGAGTTCATGACATATATGATATTTTCAGGATTCAATGCCTCAACAGCTTCTTCCGGCGAACTAACTTTCAAAGAGGTAATCGGCAAATATCTACCTTGTTTCGCAGGATTTATGTCGATCACATGACTGACTTTCTCGTTGTTTCGAGATTTAAGAAGAGAAAATATTACACCTTTAGAAGCGGCACCCCATATCACCACTTCCTCATCTAAACATTTTTCGAGTACTTTTCTCTCAAAATCTTTTGGAAAAGAAACTCTTCTCTGCCCATCAAATTTGGGAGTTCGAAGGGATTTCATGTCGGCAACAATATAAATGTATTGACCTCCAAAAAGATGGCCATAGCTTAATACTGTACCAAACATTTTCCTGAGATCATTCAAACGAAAATAGTTAACGTGTTCGTAAAAAATATCAAACCATGCGCGATTATGACAGATCCAGTCAAGGCAGGGAACTTCAATATAAATTAATCCTTTTCCAGAATTTGCATCTTTAAGTCGATTAAGAAAGTCAATAGGATGCTGAATGTGCTCTAAGACGTGACGCAAAATCAGCCCATTTACAGGCTTTATATATCTAGGTTCAAAATAACTCTTTATAACTCGTTTATTTTCACCTTCGTAAGTTGGATCAAAGCCTAATAAATCAAATCCTCTACTGAGTAGAAGTTCAAGAAAAAATCCTTTGCCACATCCAATTTCAACTAAGTTCTCTTTTCCCAAGCTAGACTCAATAATATTGGCAACCTGTTCTAGATGTTCACGAAAGGCCAAGCTAAGAGACTGTTCATTATTGTACTTAGAATCATATACTACTAATTCAGATCTAAAAGAGGCGTTATAGATTAAACCCGTCTCCAAATCTTCTACAATTTCAATATCTCCCAGTGGACAGTTTTTTGCTTCCTCGGGTGTGTCATAAACACGATTTTGAAGAACGGGAAAACTAGTTTGGCGATAAAGTAGTTTGTGCATTGAGTCTAATTTCCACTAAATTGTCACTAGATTGCACAAGCCAACGACACAGGGTGGATCAACTA
Source organism: uncultured Leptolyngbya sp. (assembly GCA_964353225.1). GTDB lineage: Bacteria > Cyanobacteriota > Cyanobacteriia > Phormidesmidales > Phormidesmidaceae > PCC-6406. Next base: position 20,899 of record CAYGVA010000004.1, on the reverse strand, counting down.
AGTTGTCTTTTCGAGTGCCAAATTTTAATAAGTCACGACGACCGTACTCGTCTGCAATTTTTTCCGCTAACTGGCGGACTGTAATAGGTATGCCTGAGCAAATATTAATAGGTCCTTCTTGCCTGCCAAGCGCAACTTCGCAAATCATATTGCCTGCGTCGGCCACATCAAGGAAATCCCGTATCTGCTTGCCACTAGTCAGTTGAGCTTCTTCACCTGTTTGCAGTTTCGACCGTAGGTATGGTATTAGACGGCGTTTATCTTCACCTTCACCATAAAGATAGAATAGGCGGCACCAAGCAAACTCTATAGACTCAGAAGGTGTCCATTGTGACAACGCAATGAAGAGTGCAGTTTTTGCTCCAGCATAGGGCGTTGACGGATTCAACTTCGTGTCTACAGACAGTAGCCCTACAGATAACTCATATTCAAAACAAGTTCCAATCCCAACAAAGCGATGCACTCCTGCTTTTGCTGAACCTTTTGCCAGATTTAGAGAGCCGAGTAAGCAATCGAGATTTTTAGGTGATTGCAAGTATTTGCCAGGTTCTACATACCAAGCTGCGTGAATGATTATGTCAATGTCTTCACATTGACAAGACCACCAAGTCTCGCTTTCCGAAAAAAGATCAGGCGTTGATACAACGCGATCAACGTTTGGCAAACCCTGGACTAAACTTTCTTTTCCTTGCCGTACAACAGGAACAATATCGACATTCTTGCTTCTCAAAGAACGAACAATTTGCCGACCAACAAAGCCTGTTGCTCCAGTAATTAATATTTTCTTTTTCACGTAATATGTAATTTTGGTACTGCGGTTATAAAACGTGTATTTTTAAGCGTGAGTATAGCATTCTGTTGACGAATTTCAGAGGCAATATTCCAGGGCAAAATCAGTACATAGTCAGGCTTCTCTTGCAGTATTTGATCTGACGGCAAAATTGGGATATGGCTGCCCGGCATGAACTTGTGTTGCTTGGCCACCGCTGCATCATAGATGGCAGAAAGTAAATCCCGCCTGATTCCTGCATAGTTGAGTAATGTATTGCCTTTGGCTGCTGCACCATACCCTAAAACCTGCTGCCCTTTAGCCTTTGCAGTTAACAAAAAACTTAGCAAAGCATTCTTAGCAGTTTCTGCCTGATGCTGAAAGTGGGTATAGGCCATGGTTGTTTCTAGACCTGCTTCTGCTTCCTCCATCAATACTTTATCCACTACTATCGTCGGATTAGCTATGTCCCTATGGGATAACCATACCCGCAAGCTGCCTCCGTGGGTCGGCAGTTCTTCCACATCTTCCACCATGAGGCCAACCATGATGGCCAGTCGTTGCACCAGCCGCAAGCTTATATAACTGTAGTGTTCGTGGTAAATCGTATCGAACTGATTTCCTGCTAATAGGCGCAACAAATGGGGAAACTCGATCGCGGCCCTTCCTGTTGGCTTTAAAAGCCGAGCAATGCCCGCCATGAAATCATTGATATCCGGCACATGGGCCAGCACATTATTGGCCACTACTAGGTCAGCCCCGCCCGCAACTAACCCCTCATTCATCACCAAGTCAGCCGCCAATGTTGCCCCAAAGAATTGTTCTAGGGTTTCAATACCCTTAGCCCGTGCCGCTGCTGCTGTTGCCTGGGTCGGTTCAATGCCTAGGCAAGGGATACCCTGCTGCTGCACATATTGGAGCAAGTAGCCATCATTACTCGCGATCTCCACCACCTGACTCTCAACCGTTAAACCTAGGCGTTGGATGGCTGACGTCACAAAGCGCTCAGCATGGGCGCACCAACTGCTAGAGGTGCTGGAGAAGTAGGCATAGTCTGCTGTGAATAGCTCTGCCGCTGCGGCATGGGCAGGCAGTTGCATTAACCAACATTGGGTGCAGAGATAAACTTTGAGGGGATACGTAACCTCTGGCTTCAAAAGCTGATCTGCCGTGAGGTAGGCATTGCTGGGGGGTTGATGGCCAAGATCAATGACCTCATGGTTGAGGGGAGCCCCACAGTGGCGACAGGAATAGGTCATTGGTTCTCTAAAAGCGGTAAGGCGCGATCGCGATCGCTGAGGTCAACCACAGGTAACGGCCAAGCAATCCCCAAATGGGGATCATCCCAACGCACCCCGGTTTCAGCCTCTGGTACCCAAGCACCCGAATGTAAGTAGAGCAACTCACTTTCCCCTTGTAATACCTGAAACCCATGGGCACAGCCCTCAGGAATCAGTAAAGCATTTGCTCCCTCTGGACTCAACTCCACCCCATGGAATTGACCATGGGTGGAGGAATCAGGCCGTAAGTCAACGGCCACATCCCAGACTCGCCCCCGCAGGCACCGCACTAGCTTCGCTTCGCTGTGGGGAGAAGCTTGATAGTGCAAGCCTCGGATAGCGCCCACTGCCTTGGTCACGCTGAGGTTGACTTGGGCGATGGTACGCTCCCCCCAGGCCGCTACAAAGGCTGACTCCTGTCGTCGAAAGGCATTGAGAAAAGCACCCCGACGATCTCGAAAGGGCTGCCCCACCAATTCCATTACCCCAGCAATGGCAGTATGGTGCAGTTCAGTGGCCATGATTTCCAAAGCCATAGTGCTGTAAATCATCCAGACAGCATTGCAAAGCCGTCGCCCCGCTGTGAACCTGGCGATACCAACCTACTGTCCGCGCTACTGTCATATCAAAATCCCAGCGAGAACGCCAACCCAGCAATTTCTGGGCCTGATCACTCACGAGATGCAGCAAGCCAGCTTCATGGGGTGCTGCATCATCCACTTGAGACTGCCACTGACCGGGCCAATGCTGAAGCAGGGCGCTGATCAACTCCCGTACAGGGCGGTTGGCCTCCGGGGATGATCCAAAGTTAAAGGGACGAGTAAAGGGATTGGGTATCGATTGGTTAGACACTTGTTGCTCGTAAAGCTTCTGTGCCAAGGATAAATAACCACTTAATGGCTCTAGGACATGCTGCCAAGGTCGCGTTGCCGCAGGGTTGCGGATGGGGATGGGTTGGTCAACGGTTAGGGCGCGAATGGCATCGGGGATAATGCGATCGACGGCCCAATCTCCTCCACCAATAACATTGCCTGCACGGGCGGTGGAGATCGCCAAATATGGCGTCTGATGCGAAGCGGAACCGCAGAAACTAGCCCGCCAACTTGATACCGCTAACTCCATCGCCGCCTTACTGGCACTATAGGGATCATGGCCGCCTAGGCGATCGGTTTCTCGATAACCGTACAGCCATTCTCGATTTTCATAGACCTTATCTGTCGTCACCATGACAACGGCACAGGGGTGAGGCAAGGGTTTAAGCGCCTCTAGCAGGCAAAGGCTACCCAACACATTGGTTTGCCAAGTGCCCAGGGGGTCATGATAGCTATGGCGCACTAAAGATTGCGCCGCTAGGTGCAGCACGATCTCAGGTTGTGCTGTTTGAATGCAGTGACGTAAAGTCGTGCCATCTTGAATATCCCCAACCCAGTGGTGTAGAGACTGGCAGGGGTCGGGGTGAGGAGTTTGATCTAACTGCAAAGCATTGAACAGCGATCGCTCAGAATCTGGCGGTAGCGCATACCCCCATACTTCAGCCCCCAGTTGCTGCAACACCAGCGTTAGCCAACTGCCCTTAAAGCCTGTATGCCCTGTCACTAAGACACGACGACCTTGCCAGAAAGTTGGTTGATTTTGATGATGTGGGCGTAACGTTGGATTCACCAAATTTTCCAAGGAGCAGAACCCATTGCCCAGAGCTCTTCTAACCGATTTTTGTCTCGCAATGTGTCCATAGGCTGCCAGAAACCCTGATGCTCAAACGCCATCAACTCTCCTTTCTCAGCCAATTGAACTAAAGGATCCTCTTCCCAAGAGGTCCTATCCCCTGAAATTAAATCTAAGCATCGGGGTGAGAGGACAAAAAATCCCCCGTTGATCAGACCGCCATCCCCTGGGGGCTTTTCTGTAAAACCTGCTACCCGATCTTCGTCAAGCTGCAAAGCCCCATAACGACCTGGCGGTTGCACCGCCGTCACCGTTGCCCATTTGCCATGACTGCGATGGAAGTCAATCAACTGGGCAATGTTGACATTGGAAACCCCATCGCCATAGGTGAAACAAAATTCTGTTTCCTCTTGAAGGTAGGCGGCAACTCGCTTCAGCCGTCCCCCAGTTAATGTTTCTTCCCCAGTATCAACTAGGGTCACTCTCCAGGGCTCAGCATAGTTTTGATGAACTTCCATACGGTTATTCACCATATCGAAGGTGACATCGGACATGTGCAAGAAATAGTTGGCAAAGTACTCCTTAACTACATAGCCTTTATAGCCACAACATATTACAAAATCATCCACACCATAGGTGGAGTACAGCTTCATAATATGCCAGAGAATTGGCTTGCCACCAATCTCTATCATCGGCTTCGGCTTCAAATGGGTTTCTTCAGAAAGGCGGGTTCCTAGCCCTCCTGCGAGAATAACGGCTTTCATATAAGGAAGTAATGAGGTTCTTTAAAACGTACGCTCTAAATTCTTTTGGAGTCTCACGGTGAACGCTGGCTATGCCTGTCGCCAGCGTCAAGGCTGCACCTAAGGGGTGGGGAGATAGGTTCGGAAGGTCTCTGACTGGGTAATCAACGCTTGAAAGTCACCTTGGTGGATAACCCGCCCTTGGCAAAGTTCAAAAATGCGATCGCATTGCTCCACCGTGGTCAGTCGGTGGGCAATCAAAATAATCGTCAACTCCCCACTCAACCCCTCGATCGCCGCCATCACCTCTCGCTCTGTGGCATTATCCAGGGCACTGGTAGCCTCGTCAAAGACAATCACCGAGGCTCGCTTATATAGTGCCCGAGCAATACCAATCCGCTGCCGTTGTCCCCCACTCAGGCGAATCCCTCGCTCCCCCACATAGGTGTCGTAACCTGCGGGCAGGCTCTCTATAAACTCTGCGATTTTCGCTAACCGTGCCGCTTGCTGCACTTGATCAAAGTCCACCGCCGTAGGCTCAACGCCAAAGGCAATATTCTCTGTAATCGATCCGTCACTGAGAAAAATGCTCTGGGGCACATGGGCCACTGTGCACTGCCAAGCCCGTAATCGTTCTCCCGCCAGCGGTGCCCCATCCACACAAATTTGTCCCTTTTGGGGCGCAAGCAACCCTAAAATCAAATCCGCCGTCGTACTTTTGCCACTGCCTGTACTACCCACAAAGGCTACAGTCTGATTAGCTGGAATCTGCAAACACAGATCTTGCAAAACCCAAGCTTGACCTTCGCCATAGCGAAACCAAACATGATCCAGCGTCAAGGTCTGCTCTAAAGATAGGGGGGACGGCAGTGACTGCAACCGCACCGGATCAACTAGACGCTGGAGGGCCTCAATTACCCGCCACAGGGAAACCTCCATACCCCGCACTACAGTAATAGCTCCAAAACATTGCTGTAGGGCCGGTAACAGGCGATTTGCCCCCAGGGCCAAGGTTCCCAGCACCGGCACAATTCGGTTTAAATCTTGCCCCTGGTACACCAGCACCGTCGCCAAGGCGGCAATCAAGCTCATGGCCACTGCCTCAATCAAATAGCGAGGCGCGATCCCAATAAAGGCATTAGAAGCACTAGCCCGACGGAGGGGGCGATCAGCGGTCTGATACCGCTGTTCAAAGACCCCCTGACTGCCATCCAGAATCACCTCTCGGATGCCCCCCAGCCCTTCTTGCAGAGACTTAATGAGTAGGCGGCTGAGATCGGAGATTAGGCGGCTATTGCGCGATAGCTTCCGCTTGCTGATCCGCAGTAGCCAGCCATAGGCAATGCCCAGAAAACAGGCCGCCCCCAGGGTAATTAACGGATCAATGGCAATCAAGGTAGCGGAGATCGCCACCACTACCAACCCATTCACCATCAGCAACAGGGTATAGGGCAGCACCGCCCCCCCTACCTGGGCAATATCCTGGGTAATCGCCCCGATTAGATCACTGCTGTTATGGCGGACATGGAAGCTGTAGGGCTGAAGCAACGTGCGGCGATAGACCTCTTGGCTGAGGTCCGTGGCCACTGCCGCTGCAAAAAACTGCTGGGTGCGGAGGGTGAGCAGCCGTAAGGCATTGGACAAAATAATGGCTGCGGCAAACCCCATCCCCACCGCCACCACCAACTGGGGCACCGTGGTAATGCCCAGCAAAGACCATAGGAATTGAAGACGGGGATGAACCAACAGGTCGGGGGCATTACTCAGGGCTGCTAAAAAGGGTAGGGCGGAACCTAAAGCCACCATTTCACTCAGGGCAGCGACAGCCATCAACCCACCTACCGCCCATAGCTGACGCTGGCGGCGATGAGGCAGAAGCTGGTAGAGCTGCCACAACCCTTGTACTAAGGAATCTGACTGCATCAAATCCGATCACCGCTCCGCATATTGAGCGGTTGAAAATGCCCTTTGCCGGAATAGGACGACTGATCCATTGACATTTTCCCTACTCGCGGAAATGCGATAGTCACCATCCCAGTTCTAGCCCATTTCTTTGAAGATCTCTTAACCATACCCACAAAATAGATGGCACAGCACATATTTTGAGAAATCATAAAAATAAATAACGACAACCTACTGTTCAAAGGGAATCTCAGCCCTATCTCTAAAACAGTTAGGCTAGATGAAGAGGCTGAGATCACAAGGACCATCAAAGCCCACTTCCGGCAACAATTGAAGTATCGAAGGGTTGCTTTGGAACAAAAGCTTTTCGTGAAAAACTTATTCCGAATATTTGACCTAAATCCAAACAGAATCTAGTTAAGCTATCGCTTTTTCAAAAGTACTGCCCAGGGGATAAACAAAAATCTATTCACGTAATATACCACCAAGCTTGCCCTTGTGAGCGCAACCCGTTTCTAAGTTTTAAGAGCGTTGAATAAAGGGTTACGTGCTTGATGTAAGGTTGATTTTGCCTATGGGTACAGGCTGGGTGAATTTTAGAAGCATGCTGCTCGGACACTAAGTTTTAGCCATTTTTCGAGCTTTAGCACCTTGCTTTTCGCGGCTTTTTTGACGACGAGCCGCTGTCTTGGCGGCTTGTGCTGCTGTTTTGGCAGCTTGCAGAGCCTTGAATTTTTCTTCCTCTACTTTGTCTAAGTAATATTCATACCCCCCCTGATAGACCCGCATCTCCCCATCCCGGACTTCCACGATCTTATTAGCGACTTGGGAGATGAAGTAGCGATCGTGGGAGACCAGCAAGACGGTGCCTTCATATTGACGCAGGGCTGCTTCTAGGGTTTCCTTCGCAGGGATGTCAAGGTGGTTGGTGGGCTCATCGAGGATCAGAAGGTTAGCGGGTTGAGCCAACATGCAGGCTAGGGCAAGGCGAGCTTTTTCACCACCACTTAAGGCTCTAATGGCCTTGAAGGCCATGTCTCCGCTAAAAAGGAATTGCCCTAGAAGGGTACGCACGGCTTCCATTTTCCAGTCGGGGACAATGGCTTGCAGGGTTTCTATGGGAGTTTTGTCGAGATCGAGGGCTTCAGCTTGGTTTTGCTCAAAATACTGAGGCAGGACGTTGTGTTTACCCAACGCTACCGTTCCTTCGGTGGGGGTTTCGCGACCCAGGATGAGGCGTAGCAGTGTTGATTTACCGCAGCCATTGGGGCCGAGGAAGGCGATGCGATCGCCCCGTTCAATCAACAAATTCGCCCCTAGGAACAAAATCTTGTCATCGTAACAGTGGGTCAGGTCTTGGATGGAGACCACCTCTTCCCCACTACGGGGAGCTGGCGGAAAGCTGAACCGTAAGGTTTTGACTTGGGCGTCGGGGGCTTCGAGCCGTTCTACCTTTTCTAGCTGTTTTTCGCGGCTTTTGGCTTGGGTGCTGCGGGTGGCGCTGGCCCGGAACCGGTTGACAAATGTTTGTTGTCGATCAATCTCTTTTTGTTGTCGTTCGTAAGCGCTGAGCTGGGCAGAACGGAGTTCGTCTTTTTGGGTGAGATAGGCGCTGTAGTTGCCCAGGTAGGTGGTGGAGAGCCCCCGCTCGGTTTCGACAATCTGATTACATAATCGATCTAGAAAGGCGCGATCGTGGGAAATGATCACCATAGGGGTGGTGAGCTTGCGAAGATAGTTTTCTAGCCACTCAATGGTTTCGAGATCGAGGTGATTGGTCGGCTCGTCGAGCAGCAGAATATCGGGGTCTTGCAGCAGAACCTTACCTAGCCCCATGCGCATTTGCCAGCCGCCGCTAAATTCGCTGACTTGGCGATCGCCATCACTGGCGTCGAAGCCCATCTCAGGCAGCAGTTTTTCAATACGGGCTTCTAAACCATAGCCGTCTAAAGCTTCAAACTGCCGCTGTTGCCGATCAAGCTCACGAATTAAGGTGTCAAGTTGTTCGGGGTCTGCCGTTTCCATGCGGTGGGGCAGCTCCGTCAAGACCTCATGGACAGCATTGGCTTCATGGAAGACGGTCCAAAATTCGTCCCGAACGGTGCGCGCCGTATCTACTTCAAATTCTTGACTCAAGTAGCCCATGCGTAAGCTGTTGGGGCGAATGACGGTGCCGGTGGTGGGTTCAATCTCACCCCGAATGATTTTGAGTTGGGTTGATTTACCAGCGCCATTAACCCCGACCAAGCCGATGCGATCGCCCGGCTTAACCTCCCAATTGACATCCTTCAGGACTTCGCCAGTGGGGTAGATTTTGCTGATATTTTCCAGACGCAGCATGGTAACAGTCCCCAAGGGGAGAGAATCTTATGGACAGCCAAATAAAGAACACCCTAAAGTATTCCGTCTCTGGCAGTACCTTAACAAATGTTACGCCCTAATCCTAGCGAGTTGAGATGACCGATAGAGGGCCAAAACCGTCTGCGGAGCCCATCAAGCTAGGATTGAATGAGTTTTCACTAGACCGCACCCGTGAAGTATTTACTCTTGGGGATGATTCGGGGCTACCGGTGGCTGGTTTCCCCTTTGTTTCCCCCCGTTTGTCGGTTCCATCCCTCCTGCTCGCAGTATGCATTGGAGGCTGTTGACCGATTTGGCCCCATCCGGGGCGGCTGGCTGGCCTTGCAGCGTATTAGCCGCTGTCATCCTTTCCATCCGGGGGGCTACGATCCGGTCCCGACAGCGATAGGAGCAAGGCCCCATGGGGAGCAGAGCAGTACGGTCGATCCCCAGGCCACCACACAAGATATCGAGGCTAAGGAGCAGCCAAAATGACCGCAGTGATTCTAGCTGTCATCGCCTTAGGGCTGGTCTTGTGGCGATTGGGTCGTAAGCGGTGGGGGCGTAATCAATTCTTTCAAGGCGTCCGCCCGAGCTTGGGTCGTGCGCAAGGGGTACCGCCCCGCTTAATGAATGAGCTGCATCGCCTGACGCGAGATCAGCGTTTATCGGAACGACTGATTGCTCGAATTGCGTTTAATCATCCACAGCGATCGCGACGCTGGTGTGTCGAAAAAGCGATTTATGATCTTCAGCGCGATCGCCGCGGTTGAAGACTTAATCAACTCTTTAAATAAGACTGACCAACTCTTCATGATCGGCCCCTGATATAGCTCCGCAGCTTTGTTAGGGTTGAGTGGCAGTCATTGACAAAGATGTACTTGATCCCGAAAACAACCGTCATTCAGGTGTTGTTAGAGGCGACTGCTTTGTTTTTCCCCAGGTTGGTAGCATTATGCCCCGTCGTATTTTTATCGGAGATGTTCACGGTCACTACGACGGGTTAATGAACCTTTTAGAAGCAATCGACCCCGATCAGGATGATCACCTCTATTTTGCTGGGGATTTAATTGATCGCGGTGCTCAGAGTGCCCAAGTCGTCGAGTATGTGCGCTCAAATGGCCATGGCTGCGTACTGGGGAATCACGAACATCTTTTGCTTGAGGCATTTGCGGAGGGAAAGGTCAACGCTAGAGCCCTACGGGCTTGGCTGTATAGCGGCGGGCAGGCGACCCTCAGTAGCTATGCCAGCGTCGATCTGCTGAATGAGCATTTGGCTTGGTTGCAGACTTTACCGCTTTACCTAGATCTTGGGGATGTGTGGCTTGTTCATGCAGGCTTAGATCCCCATCTTGATTTGGACGCTCAAACGCTCGATGAACTGTGCTGGATTCGGGATGAATTCCACAATAATCCCGAGCCTTATTTCGTAGATAAGTTGATCGTCACGGGCCACACCATTACCTTTACCTTTCCAGATATTGTGCCGGGGCAGCTCGTGATGGGTCCGGGCTGGCTCAACATTGACACGGGGGCTTATCACCCTAAGAGTGGTTGGCTCACAGGACTTGATCTAGATAATAATCAGGTCTATCAAGTTAATGTTCATAATCAGACCCAGCGTCAACGCACCCTTGAAGAGGTCTCCAGGCCATTGGTTGGGCAACGATCCTCGCTATTGGCCATCAGTGCTTAGCCCCATATTGCTGCTGGTCCTTGACGAGGTCAGGGTCATGTCAGCGACAGGTTCCTCAGAACCTTCATGACGGTTTATTGGCCATCTCCACAGTTGCCAACATGTTTTTGACGATGGCGACAATGGTTGCAGGGGTTTCCCACACCTCTGATTCAGCAACATCTATGGCTTGCAGTGTCGGGTGCTGGCAATAATTGGCGTAGGCTTGATTGAGCGCATGGGTGGTGGTGCCAGCGGGTTGCGGTTGCAAAACCTGTACGGGCACCCGTAGCTCAGGCAATACTCGCTCTAACCGCTCTGCCTGTAGGTCTTGCCGTCGCCGCAAAAACAGTAATCGACAGGTAGCGCTATACTCTCGCAACTGCCGTCGTCGTCGCCAGACCCGCTGCAGCCATAGCCGACGGCCCAAGGCAGTTATTAATGGCCCCATTAAGGTCAAGCCCAATACCCCAAGGGACCAGCGCCCTGCCAACCAGCGCGTCTTAGCCCAACGGTTACCTAAAGCTGGGGCAGTGACCCCTTCTGGAGCCATCACAATTAAGCCCCGCACCTGTTCAGGGTGAGCTTGGGCATAGTGGGTCGCAATCCAAGCACCTACCCCTTCTGCAATCAAAATGACGGAACGGCTACGGACGATGGCCAAATATTCGGCCAAACTCTGGGACTGTAGCGCTATGGAGTATTGGGCCGATCGCAGGCGGCTAGATTCACCAAACCCCAGCAGATCTGGCGCTAAGCAATGAAAGTTTTGGCTGAGTTGGGTGATGAGGGGTACCCACTGGCTACCATCGGCCCAGTTGCCGTGTAAAAACACGATGGTGGGTCCGCGCCCCACTTCTCGCCAAAAGAGCGACCCTTCGCTGAGTCGTATGCGTCCATTCCGTAGCGGTAGTGCCATCCTGTTTATTAAAAACGATACCTGGGGGGAACCCCAGTTTACTCAACACAGTACGGTGACATTGGCAAAGTACGCCTGCAAATGCTGGGTATGGTCATGGGAGAGGGCAAGCGTCAAAACGTCATCTCGATCAAACTCTGCCACCTCTAGGATCTCAGCGGGGTCAGCCGTGATGGGGGTTCCATCCACGAAGGCTTCAATCGCGACACAAACAGAATGAAACCGGGGATCACGATAGACCCCAGAGTATATCCCGACCAAACGCCCCACCTGCGTGACGGTCAAGCCAGTCTCCTCATACAGTTCACGGCTGGCGGCAGTGGCAATATCTTCCCCCCAATCGACAATGCCCCCAGGTAAACTCCAGAGCCCAGTATCTCGCCGCCGTGCCAACACAAGGCGTCCATTGGGCAAGATAGGAATGATGCTAGTGCCTAGAATGGGGCGGCGTAACAGCAAGCCCAACAATACCCGAATCGGACGCCAGATACTGGCCATACAAGTGCCTAACTTCAATCGTTAATGAGTTCTACAAGATCGCTCAGAACATCCTGGGCGTGGGGTTCTGGCTTCACCTTGCGATAAATTTTTTCGAACATACCGTCAGGTCCAATGATGAAGGTATGGCGAAACACCCCCATAAATTCTTTGCCCATAAATTTCTTGAGGCCGTAGCTGCCATAACTGGCGGCCACCGCTCCCCCTTCATCGACTAATAACGGAAAGGGTAAATTATGTTTGCTGGCAAACTTCGTGTGGGCCTTAGCATCATCAGCACTTACCCCCAAAACCACCACATCTTTGCCCTGGTAATCGGGATAAGCATCTCGAAATCCACAGGCTTCCTTCGTGCAGCCAGGGGTGTTATCACGGGGGTAAAAGTACAGCACCACCCGCTTACCCTTCAGATCAGCCAGCTTAAATCGGTTGCCTTCGGCATCGGCCAGATCAAAGTCTGGGGCAGCATCTCCAACCTCTAGGGGCATCGGTCACACTCCATCCGCGTTCACGGTTAATGATGATTCATCATTGTACGTCTGGCGTAGACCGGGTCCCAAATGCAGTGGCTGCTCCCAGGGCCTTTCGTGGCGTTGTGCCGTCTAGGCACTCCAATCCATTTTGAGTTCGCCACTCGAGAGCTTGTCCCATACCAGGGACTGCATCAAGGCCAATTCTTCAGGAGAGACCTTGCCATCCGCAAAAATCGCTGCTTCTAGGCTCCGTTTCTCTGCGGCAGTCAATATACCATCAGAAATCGCCTGCTCAATCAGCGCTTTGAGCTTATCGAGATCATCTAACTCTGCCCTAGAGACCGGTTGCGCCTGATTGCCACTATCTACCATGGGATTGCTCCTGCAATGAAGTCTCGTTGATCAACAAACACCCTAAGGTCACCGATGGTCCTAGCATGCCCCCCCAGCGTTGCCAACGATACCGATCAGAACCGATCAGATTCGTCTTCTGCACCCAAACTTCAATTATTGTCAGCCCTAGATCCCACAGCGCAGGCACGATGAACAACAGGGCTGCAACACTTGGGACCGCATATCACGGTGGCCGTGGCTTGGCGGTTTGCCCGATACATGATGCCCGGTGTGAACCAGGATCAGGATGAGCCGGCGCTGGCAGGCTTTAGCGCAATTGCAGAGGCTCAACCGGAGTTTTATCCACTCTCCCGATATAGATCCAGATGGGGGAGCCAGGGATTGAAATGAGGAATTGGATAAATTGTTTTGAAAGCCCCTGCTTCTAGCGTCGCGCCCAGTATCTTAGAGTTAGCTCAGTATTTAGGTGCTCTTTCCAAGCTCGATATGTGTAGGCAATTCCCCATACCCTAAACCCCTGAACTGGCTAGGTCCAGGGTCAATTTAGCCAACAACATTGCCTTGCCAAATGACGGTTCGTGTAGCCCTGTAGGGCATAAGCCATTGTGAGAGCGCGGCAAACGTTCAAGTCTGATCAAGATGACGGCCAATTTATCGGTCGCCGTAGATCGCCGCTGCTTAGCTTACCTAACTATGAGTTTCAGACTCTGATTTACGAAGGCGCACATTCCCTGGTTTATCGGGGGCTACGGAAATCAACCCATCAACCCGTTGCTCTTAAGACCCTGGGCACGAGTATTCCTGACCCGAAACATCTGGCGCGCTACCAACAGGAATATGCCATTACCCATAGGTTGCAGGGCACCCCTGGGGTGATTGATGTCTATGAGCTTTCCTACTGCAACCACTGCCCCGTCATTATTCTCGAAGACTATGGCGCTCAGCCCCTCAGTGAATACCTCCGCCAAGGCCCCCTAGATCTTAAAACGTTTCTCGACTTTGCCCTGACGCTGACGCAAATTTTAGACGCGGTCCATGGGGCTCAGGTCATTCATAAGGACATTAACCCCGCCAATATTCTGATTCATCCCAAAACCCAGGAAATTAAGCTGATTGATTTTGGTATTTCCTCCTTGCTATCGCGCGAGGCCGTCACCTTAAGTGGTTTGGGCGTATTGGAAGGGACGCTTGCTTACCTGTCACCGGAGCAGACCGGTCGGATGAATCGAAGCATCGATTACCGGACTGATTTTTATGCCCTGGGGGCCACGTTCTACGAGATGTTGACGGGGCAAGTCCCCTTTACGGCCCAAGATGTTTTGGAATTAGTGCATTGCCACATTGCCCGGACACCGCCTTCTCCCCATGATATTGACGCCAAGATTCCTCCCAGTGTTTCCGATGTGGTGATGAAACTATTGGCTAAAACGGCAGAGGAGCGATACCAAAGTCCTTGGGGTCTCAAGGGAGATTTGCTGAACTGTCGTGACCAGTTGCAGGCCACCGGTACTGTGGTCTCGTTTCAACTGGGTGAGGCCGATCTGTCCGATCGCTTTCAGATTTCCCAAAAGCTCTACGGACGCGAGGCCGAAATTGCGGCGATTGTAGCGGCGTTTTACCGCGTTAGCCCTTCCCCCTATTCAACCTATCCAGGGTCATCCACCCGAGAGCTATTGCTCCTCAAGGGCTACTCTGGCATTGGCAAATCCACCTTGGTGAGAGAAGCCTACAAACCCGTGACCGAACGGCAGGGGTACTTGATTACCGGCAAGTTTGATCCTCTACAGCGCAACATCCCCTATCGGGGGTTTACCGACGCCTTTTCGGACTTGATTAACCAACTCTTGACTGAGTCTGAGGCGCAGCTCCAAAACTGGGCGACCCATCTGCGGGAGGCCTTTGGCAGTAATTTGCAGGTGATGGTGGCGCTGGTTCCTAATCTGGCGCTGATTGTAGGGGACCAGCCACCGCCACCGCCCTTGAGCAGCATGGAGGCCCAAAATCGCTTTAACCTGGCGATTCAAGGCTTTGTCCAAGTTTTTGCCCAACCCCATCATCCCTTGGTCATTTGTTTGGATGATTTGCAATGGGCGGATCAAGCTTCCCTGCAACTCATGCAGCGCCTTCTAACAGAGCCGGATACCCATAGCCTCTTGCTAATTGGGGCCTATCGCGACCATGAGGTCAGGCCCGGTCATCCGCTGGCGCTAATGCTAGATCAGTTCGCCACCGCAGGACAGGCGATACCCATTACAGCCATCACGGTACAACCCTTGGCGTTGTCAGATATCAACCAGTTGCTGGTGGATACCCTGCACCGTCTCCCCACCGAAACAAAGTCCTTAGCGGCCCTAGTACGCCATAAAACGGGCGGTAATCCCTTTTTTGTCAGTGAGTTTTTGAAGGCGCGGGTGGCAGAGGGGCTGATTTATTTCGATCGCGAGCAGTGGCAATGGGGTTGGGATTTAGCGCAGATTCAGCGGCAGGCTGTCACCGAAAATTTGGTTGATTTAATGACCACCAAGCTCAAAAAACTGCCCTTAGAGAGTCAACGGGCTCTGCAATATGCCGCCTGTATTGGCACGCCCTTTGACCTCAAAAACCTAGCCCAAGTGCTGCAACAACCCCTAGAGCAAACGGCGCAGTCGCTTTGGCCTGCCTTACAGGCAGAGTTGTTGGTCCCGGATGCTGAAACCCATCGACTCGTGGCCGTCGCGGCGGAGTATGAACGCCCCTTGCAGTACTACTTTGCCCACGATCGCATTCAGCAAGCGGCCTATGGGTTGATGCCCAAAGCCCAGCGGCCAGGGGTCCACCAATCGGTAGGGCAGCGCCTTTTGGACACGGCCAGCCAGGAGTTATCTGCATCGCGCCTGTTTCATATCGTCAATCAACTCAACCTAGGCCGCTCCTTAACGACAAACCCGTCGGATCGAACCATTTTGGCAGGTTTAAATCTGCGGGCCGGACGTCAGGCCAAAGCGGCGGCGGCCTATGAGCCCGCCCTCGATTACCTACAAATTGGCATCTCTCTGTTAGAAGACTCTGCCTGGGAACTGGAGCCTGCAATGGTGGGGGACCTGCATTACGAAGCGGCGGATGCGGCCTGCCTATGCGGCCAGTATCCTGTCATGACCCGCTTGATTGCAACGGCCCTGGCGCGTCTGACGGATGTTAGCGATCGCACCCAACTACAGCTCATCCAATTACAAAGCTTCATTCTGCAAAATCAACCCCTGCGGGTGATCGAGGCCGCATTGCCGCTGCTGGGGCAACTCGGCGTGACCTTTCCCAAGCGCTGGCGATTACTCCACACCATCTTCGGACTCCTCCATACCCGCCTCCAACTCCTGCGCTGGTCTGAGCAACGCCTGCTCGCCCACCCAGAGGTCAGTCGCCCTGTCCAAGAAGCCGCTTTGTGGATGTTGGCTAAAATCGGCAGCCCAGCTTACATGGCGATGCCTGATCTGTCGCCGCTGATCACATTTAAGGTCATCAAACTATCCCTCCGCCATGGCTACACCCCCACCACCGCCATGTCCTTTGCCGCCTATGGTCTGGTGAACTGCGCCATCGTCGGCAATATCCCCAGTGGGTACTACTATGGCCAAATTGCGCTGCGGTTAGCGGATCGCTTCCAGCACCCCACCATCCGCTGTCGGACTCATTTTTTATTCAACTATCTCATTGCCCATTGGAAAACGCCGTTGAGGGAGGTTTCTGCACAACTCCAGAACGTTTACCAAATGGGCCTCGAAATCGGAGATTTAGAATATGCGGCCTATGGCTTGTATGCCTCCGTGCAAGTTTGTATTTTCGCCGGGGACAAGCTCACCGATATCAAAGATCGCCTGGACACGGCAGCCGAAGTGACCAATCGTCTCCAGCAACAAATCACCCAACAATGGGTTGGCATCAACCAACAACTGGTCATGGGTTTGCAAAGTCATCCCCCCGATGAAGGAGACCCTCCCCTCCTCCTGACGATGCCCCCGTCAATTGAGGGGGGCGGGCAGACTGGTCCGTTTTTGGTGCATTCTTACCAAATGTTTTTGCACTACCTGTTTGGGCGTACAGCGGCGGCGTTAGCATCCGCTGCCCAAGCTCAACCGGTACTAGATGCGGCCACGAGTGCCCCCCCTTGGCCTATCCACGCCTGGATTGAGGCCCTAAGTTGGCTGGCCCATGGTGCATCCCATTCCCAAAAACTACCTCGTCAGGCCGTTCGTAAAGTGCAGGCCGCTCGCAAGCAGTTACGTCGCTGGGCCTATCACGCCCCGGCCAATTATGAAGCGGCTTATCACCTCCTAGAGGGGGAATATCATCGCACCATTGGGAAGGTCACCCTGGCCCTAAGCCACTTGCAAAAAGCTATTCAAGCGGCCCATACCTACGAACGTCTCCACGAAGAAGCGATCGCCCATGAGTGCCTCGGCCATCTCTATCTACAGTTAGAGCAACCCCTTGCGGCCTCAGCCCACCTGACCCGAGCCCACCTGTGCTACGAACTGTGGGAAGCCCACGCAAAAGCCGCCCAATTGCTGCAGCACCACCCCACGCTCATTACGGTTAGCCCTAACACCTCCCGGTCTAGGCCACACCTGACACTCATCCCCAACACCAGTGGGACAACCACCAATCGCCTCACGACCTCGTTAGATGTCAGCAGTTTGATGAAAGCCTCCCAGGCGATCGCGGGGGAAATTGTCCTGGAACGTCTGTTAGAACAGTTGATGCAAATCCTGCTAGAAAGCGCCGGAGCTGAGTTTGGGGTCTTGCTGCTCGACCAAGACGACCAATTAGATGTGGCTGCCACAGGGACCGTCAGCGATGGGGGCATTGACATTCAACAGGGCCAATCGGTGAACCCCGATCTCGTGATTGCCACATCCATCGTTAACTATGTGGTACACACCCAGCAAAGCATCGTGCTGAGTAATGCCAGTCTTGATCAGCGCTTTGCCCATGATCTTTACATTCGCGAACGTCAACCTCAATCGATTCTCTGTACGCCTCTCTCTAACCAAGGGCGGTTGCGGGGGCTGATCTACTTGGAAAACAATCTGACGCCCCACGCCTTTACCGAAAAGCGGCTGCAGGTCTTGCGACTACTGTCTTCCCAGGCGGCGATCTCCCTGGACAATGCCCGTCTCTATGCCGATGTCGCCAATCTCAATCAGGCCTACGCTCGGTTTGTACCCCAGCAGTTGCTGCAACATCTCAACAAGCGCAGTATTACTGAGGTCAACCTTGGCGATAATGTCGAGCTAGAGATGTCGGTGATGTTCTCTGACATTCGTGCCTTCACCACAATTTCAGAGGCCCTAACCCCAGCGGAAAGCTTCCAGTTTATCAATGACTACCTGGCTCGCCTCGAACCGGTTGTCGTGGAGCACCATGGCTTTATTGATAAATATATTGGTGATGCCATCATGGCCCTCTTTAGCGGGGGGGCCGATGATGCTGTCAATGGGGGAATCGCCATGCAGAAAACCCTGGCTGTATACAATCGAGAGCGGCAAAGTAGCCCCTACCCGGAGGTCAAGATTGGCATTGGCATTAACACGGGGCGTCTAATGCTCGGGACTGTTGGTGGCAAAGACCGGATGGATGGGACGGTGATCAGCGATGCGGTGAATCTGGCCGCCCGCCTAGAAGCGCTCACGAAGCATTATGGGGTGGATCTGCTGATCAGCCACCATACCTACGCCCAACTGCGCTATCCCCAAAGCCACTGCATTCGCAAAATCGGGACGACAGAGGTTAGGGGCAGATCCCAGTTGGTGACCATTTATGAAGTCTTTGACGCTGATGAGATGGCGCTACGGGTGGCTAAGCAGGCGATTTCTGATGGCTTTGATCGGGCATTGATTGCCTATGAGCAACAGCACTGGCAGGAAGCGCTGCAACTGTTTAGAACCTGTCTCAAGCAGGCTCCCAACGATCCCGTTGCTCAGTACTACGTAGATCAATGCCAAGGCAAACCCTAGCAGTCTAGCCCGACTGAAAGATGTTCGTAAATCGGTCAGAACGAAAGCTGTCAGGGAGTAGATCTAGATCACAAGTGCTCTATTTTTTTGATGTACGGTGGGGCCAACTTAGCTCCTATCCTAGACTGTTAAGTCTGTGTGTCTCCTGCGATCCATCTGTTGCCCTCTAAGGAGCATTTGCCCGATGACCTCCGCTGCAACTCGCTTTCCGAAAGCGGCTATGATTGCCACCCGTCAAGAGCTAAACGATGAAATCCTGCCTGTATTAGAAGGCAGCATCCCAGATGATTTAAAGGGCCACTGGCTGGCCATGGGTCCCGTTGGCCATGTGGCCATGACCCCTCAACCGGGGCAACCCAGCTATCCCTCTAGCGACGGCACCTCCCTCTTTAATGGGGATGCGATGGTGTATCGCTTTGACTGCGATCGCCCCGGAGAAGTCCATCTCACTACCCGCATCATTAAAACCCCCTGCTACTACGCCGACCGGGCCACGACCCTCGGCACCCCTTACAGTCACTTGAAATTCATCAGCAGTGGCCTCGTGCGCTTTTCTTTCCTCTTGGGGTTCCGGAACGAAGTGAACACGGCGGCTATTCCGGTCAAATTTGCTGGCGACGACCGCTGGCGACTCTTGGCAACTTGGGATTCAGGTCGCCCCTATGAAATAGACCCAGTTAGCCTGGAGGTCAAAACACCTATCGGTGGCAATAATGAATGGCGAGAGCAAGCCATTCCCTTGAAAATTGGTCCCTTCAAGCTGCATATTACGGCCACCCACCATGCCTACGATGACCACACCCAAGAGCTTTACACCATTAATTTTGGTAAGTCCATCTTGACCATGATGGCCCCTCTGCTGATCCATGGCATTACCAGTTTGGTCAGTTGGACGGTCTTGTTTAAGCATATTTTGCGCTTAACCTTTCGCATTACGATCAAGGTGCTGCAAGCCATTAGCTTGCTGCTCTATCCCCTGGGCTTGAGTCAGGATTTTGTCTATCTCTTGAAATGGGATGGTAAAAATCGCCTGCAACGGTGGCAAGTGATGCTGCCCCGCACCCTCGGCCTACCCATTCAGCGTCCGGTGCAGATTGAGCAGAGCATGCACCAGGTGGGGGCCACCCGCCGGTTCATCGTCCTCATGGACACCTCTTTTAAACTAGGACCCGAGCAATTGATTCCCAATCCGTTACCCGGCAACACCTACACGGAACGGATACTACGGCAGGTCTTGAACTTCCCTCAGCTGAGCAACACCAATGTGTACCTTGTTAAGCGAGAAGACTTAACCGCAGATCGCCAGTCTGTTTTGGCTCAGCAGGTCACCCTTCCTAAAGAAACCGCCCATTTTCGGGTGGATTATGACGATAGCGACGGGGTGGTGCTCCATGTGGCCCACAACAATGGTTGGGACCCAGCGGAGTGGCCCCAAGCCTATGATTCCTATGTGGAAAATCCCCAGCCGCCCCAGCCCGTCATGGATCCGATGCAGCGGTGGGTGGGCATGACGGTCAGCACCACCGACCTAAACTATCTAGGCCGGTACGTGATTAATCCAGATAACGGAAAGATCCTGAAGCATGAGTTAGTCAGCGATCGCACCTGCACCTGGGCTCCCGCCATTTATGCTGACGTGGGCAACACCAGCGTGCCTGAGCACTACGACCACATCTACTGGATTGCCTGGGGCTGCTGGGATGAACTCATGACCCAGTTCATGGTGGATCTCTACAAAAAATACAAGAACCGCCAGCTCCCCATCGAAGAAGTGTTAGAAGCGGCTGGCGGCAAGGCCCCACCGGCCCTCTGCCACCTCGATACCACCACCATGACCATTGTGGACAAGTACCTGTTTCCCCCAGGACACTTTGGCAATTCTCCCCAGTTCATCCCCCGAGGGGATAATACCGATCAAACCAACGGGTACCTCTCCTGTGTTGTCTTAGTCGATCAGGATGCAGAACCAACCAGCGAAATCTGGCTGTTTGACGCTCAAAACCTCTCCCAGGGACCGATCTGCAAACTCGGACTGCCAACAACAACCGATGCTGCTGGGCAAGCCATGGCCCCTTTTCAAATGGGTCTTACCATCCACACCACCTGGATCCCAGATATCGCCCCCCATACGGCGAGCTATCACATTCCGGTGCAGGCTGACTACGATCCCTTGATTGCCAACGAGCCCGAGGAGGTTAAACGCCTCTTCAAGGAGGAGGTTTACCCGCACTTCCAGTAAGTGCGGGATCTCGCCAGGTTCAGAAACCGGCGTTTGCCACAGGTTAAGCAGC
>CAYGVA010000003.1:0-56216 GCA_964353225.1 uncultured Leptolyngbya sp. | reverse complement strand
AGCTCGCTCCTATCTTTCAGGGCTTTGATAAGCTAGTAGGAATATTTTTTTGCCTGACGACTCACCGGGCTTAAATCTACCTCTCTAACGCCGGTCTGTTCGGATCTGGTCGAGGTTTGATTCCACCTATCGTTTTATTTGCACCATCTCAAATCTATGGAAATTTTGGAAACCCCTCGGTTCCCAACCTGATCACCCCACTGAAATCACCCTTATCGCAAAGGACGCTAACCATGACCTTACAAACCGAGCATCCGACCCCCACCACTGGCATGGCTGAACTCAACCGGCAAATGCTGGTCATCCTCGACTTTGGATCCCAGTATTCAGAACTGATTGCCCGCCGAATTCGAGAAACCGAGGTTTACTCAGAGGTGCTCTCCTTCCGCACCTCAATCGAGCAACTCAAGCAACTCAATCCCAAAGGCATCATCTTGTCGGGAGGTCCCAACTCGGTCTATGCCGAATATGCACCCCACTGTGACCCCGAAATTTGGAACTTGGGCATTCCAATTCTGGGGGTGTGCTACGGCATGCAGCTCATGGTGCAACAACTCGGGGGGCAGGTCGAGCAGGCCGATCGCGGTGAGTACGGCAAAGCTTCTCTGCATATCGACGATCCCACCGACTTACTCACCAACGTAAATGACGGGGCCACCATGTGGATGAGCCATGGAGACTCCGTCACCCAGCTCCCCGAGGGGTTTGAGGTCTTGGCCCATACCGACAACACCCCCAGTGCCGCCGTCGCCCATCCCGAACGGCAATTTTACGGCGTCCAGTTTCATCCTGAGGTCGTTCACTCTGAGGGCGGACAGGCGTTGATTCGCAACTTTGTCTACCACATCTGCCACTGTGAACCCACTTGGACCACGGACGCCTTTGTGGAAGAGGCCATCCGTGAGGTTAAGGCCAGGGTGGGCGAAAAACGGGTGCTATTGGCTTTATCCGGCGGGGTAGACTCCTCCACATTGGCCTTTTTGCTCCACCGGGCCATCGGGGATCAACTCACCTGCATGTTTATCGATCAGGGCTTTATGCGCAAAAAAGAACCTGAGCGATTGGTAGACCTGTTTCGAGATAAGTTCCACATTGATGTGGAATACATTAATGCCCGTGAGCGCTTCTTAGCCAAAGTGGAAGGCATCACAGATCCCGAAGAAAAGCGAAAGCGCATTGGCCACGAGTTTATTCGCGTGTTTGAAGAAGAGTCCCGACGCCTTGGCCCCTTTGACTACCTGGCCCAAGGCACCCTCTATCCCGATGTGATCGAGTCCGCCGACACCAACATTGATCCCAAAACCGGGGAGCGGGTCGCGGTCAAAATCAAAAGTCACCACAATGTCGGCGGTTTGCCCAAAGATCTTCAATTCAAACTCGTGGAGCCCCTGCGGAAACTCTTTAAGGACGAAGTGCGGAAAGTGGGGCGATCCGTCGGGTTACCCGAAGAAATTGTGCGCCGTCATCCTTTCCCCGGCCCTGGTCTAGCGATTCGCATCTTGGGTGAAGTGACCGCAGAGAAGCTCAACATCTTGCGGGATGCCGATTACATCGTTCGCGAAGAGATTCGGATACGCGGGCTCTATCACGATTTTTGGCAGGCGTTTGCAGTGCTCCTGCCCGTGCGTAGTGTGGGGGTCATGGGCGATCAGCGCACCTATGCCTATCCCATTGTTTTGCGGCTCGTCTCTAGTGAAGATGGAATGACAGCGGATTGGTCCCGTGCCCCCTATGACCTGTTAGAGGCTATTTCCAATCGGATTGTAAATGAAGTGGAAGGGGTAAATCGAGTGGTCTACGACATTACCTCTAAGCCCCCCGGCACCATCGAGTGGGAATAGAAACAGGACTTGGCATCCGCCCTAGGCCGTAGTGGTGAAGACTAAACTATACCGACATTGCAACCGATGCTGAACTCGGAACTAACACCACGACTTTATCGGTCTCGACCCGAGTCGCACCTGGGATCTTCATCGCCAACTGGGTCAGCTTTTGGAGGTGGTGATAACTGGTCACCCGCCCTTGAAGGCTGATCACCCGCCCCCGCTGCTGCACCGTCAGCTGTGCTAAATCAGCCGTACGGAAGTTCTCCTGGTAGCATCGTTGCACTCGCTTGGCGAGGCCGTGGTAGTCATATTCCCCCCGTAACCCTTGCCGTTCTGGGGGAATCTCCTGAAATCCGAAACGGGGGTCGGTATCGTTATGTCTTTGCCAACGCCTGGAAACGGTCGTGCTAATTTGGTTGAACACACCCACTTTTTTGACCTCCACTATCTAAAAACACCCCAACGTTCAGCGTGGTGAGGGCACCCACTACAACGATTGCACCGTGTTCAGAACTTAACGATCGCTGGTCTCCTGTGGCGATTGAGATAATCCGGATAAGAATGAATGCTTAGCTGCCCATGGTCAATCAGACCAGCATCGCTCAGGAATGTTGCAATCTTACTAAGTACCTTCAAGAGATACCCGTAGAAATTACGCAATGTCTCGCATTATGTTGCTTTGAAAAGTCCATAGGTTGCTTGCCAGCGCCATTGGTAAGCAACGCTTTACACTCGGCAAACTATCCATGGTTAATGGGCAATGAAGGGCCAGACGCATTTTGGGCCAGTAAGACCACCGCATATGCCGAAATCCCTTCTTCTCGACCGGTAGGACCCAATTTTTCATTGGTGGTGGCTTTAACCCCCACCTGTTCAGCATCAATCCCTAGGGCATGGGCAAGGGTCGTGCGCATGGACTCAATATGGGGCTTGAGCTTGGGGCGTTCTGCCACGACTACGCTGTCGATATTGACAATGGACCAACCGCGATCGCCCACCATCTGGTTGACCTGACCCAGCAGCACCACACTGTTTGCCCCAGCCCATTGGGGATCATCCGGGGGAAAATAGCGACCTATATCCCCAAGGCTGAGGGCACCCAGCAGGGCATCCATAATCGCGTGGGTGAGTACGTCAGCGTCGCTATGGCCCAGTAGCCCCAATTCATGTTCTAGCTGGACGCCCCCAAGAATTAGGGGGCGTCCAACCACTAGACGATGGATATCGTAACCGTTACCAATTCTAAAAGTCATACTTTTATTATCGGTAAAAAGCGTCCTCACCCTTGGTGATATGCAACACAGCCAAGCTGTGCCGTGCCACAGTTTGGGGCACTTTCTGCCTTATAGATCCTCAGCCTTAGCCCTTAGGTCTCCCTAGCTTTGGGCCTCGGGTTCCCAGACAGCATGATTTAGCCAGCATCTGTTAGAGCAATGACTTCACCTAGTCCGGCTCTGGTGCAGACTGCTGTAGCCATTGTTCATATAAGTCCGGTCGGCGATCGGCGGTCCGCTGTTGCTGTTGCTCATACCGCCATTGTGCAATGGCCGCATGGTTGCCAGACCGTAAGATCTCCGGCACCGCCCAATCCCGAAATACGGCAGGTCGCGTGTACTGGGGGTAATCGAGTAGGCCAGTTTCAAAGCTTTCGTACTTGAGGGAATCGACCTTGCCAACGGTGCCGGGGCGCAGCCGGATCACACCATTCAGCAACGCCAAAGCGGGGATTTCGCCGCAGGTCAACACAAAATCCCCCAGAGAGACTTCTCGGGTGACCAGATGCAGCACCCGCTCATCCACCCCTTCGTAATGGCCGCAGATCAGCACAAGCTGGTCATAGTCCGCCGCCAGGTGTTGGAGTAGGGGCTGCGCCATCGGCTCCCCCTGGGGCGTCAGTAAAATCACCTCCCGGCGGGGCAACTGGGGCAGCGATTCGACCGCCGCAAAAATGGGTTCCGGCTTCATTAACATACCGACCCCACCCCCATAGGGCTCATCGTCAACACGGTTATGTTTGTCGGTCGTAAAGTCGCGGGGGTTGGTTAAATGAACAGCCGCAATATTGCGAGCTAGGGCCTTGCCCAAGAGTCCAGACTGCAAGGGAGAGGCAAAAAAGTCGGGAAAGAGGGTAACGATATCAAAGCGAAATGGGGCCGACTCAGTCATAGAGATTCATTTAGGGGCATTGATCACGATGCTCACTAGAATTGCGGCCCTGCAGCGACTGGATTTTACCCAATGGAAATTTTCCGATCGGTGGCTAAAGGCTGCCCAGCAAATTCATCAAGATCCCTTCTTGGCGGCTGTCTTCTAGCTGACGGGCAAGGCTGAGCGCCTGTTCGTAGGCCCGCCGAGCTGCTGGCAGATCTCCCAGCGCTTGGTAGTATTCCCCTAGGTGCTGCCAGGTTTGCAGCCGTTGAGAGGGCGTTGCTTCAGCGGTAGAGGTGAGGGTAATGCGCTCATTTAAAAAGCGCTGCATTTGAGCCCGATCACCGCTATCGTTCCGATCTCTATAAACACCAATCAGGCCGTCTAAGGCCCGTAACCAATTGGCGCGATCGCCCACCTGCTGAGCCGCATCCCGAGCCACTAGATAGGCCCCCAGGGCTGATCCCGCCTCCCCTAGCTGGACATAAACGCCCCCGAGATTATTGTTGGAATTGGCTTGTCCAGCGAGATCGCCAGCCCGAAAACGATACCCTGCGGCGACTTCGTAGTACTTGCGAGCATCTGCAAGCTGTCCTTGAAGCTGGGCTACCAAGCCTAAATTACTGAGAGAGAGGCCGATACCGGCATCATCGCCTACATCTTCAGCAATATTCAAAGCAGATTGGAAGGCAGATTGGGCCGGTGACCATCGCCCTCGCTGAACTAAGATGCTGCCCAGGTTGTTCCAACCATGAACTTGGCCCAAAAAATCACGGTGATCTTGGGCCACAGAGAGCCGCCGCCGGAGGGTATCTTCGGCCTCGTAATAGCGGCCGAGTTGGGCATAGGTCAGGCCAATATAGTCATAGGCAACCCCAGCCGCTACCCCATCCCCCAAAGCATGGTAAATATCGATGGCTCGGTACCATGCCGAGATGGCGCGATCGTACTCACCCGCATCCGCTTCTTGGCTGCCCAGGCGGAGGAGCTGATCCGCAACGTCCCGGGCCTGTCCCTGGGTACCGTTTTCGGGGCGAATATCCAGCTGATGCTCCAATTGTTCGGAGGCCATTACCTCAGCACTCACGCCGAACCCACCGACTATCCCTGCGGTCAAGAGGGACCCGGCGGCTAAGCGGTAAAACCATTGAGTTGGTCGCACTTTCATGGGCTGATTATCTACACCATTCACATTAGTTACTCAGGGCTGGCAGCAATGAGTTCAGGGACCCGACGGCTGGCATCAGTGGATGCAACCGGTGGGTTCGGCAAGTAGATTTGACGAATATCCTCTGGCAAGGATTCTGCCAAGTGACGACAGGCCACCCGCAAGCGATTGGCCACTGCGACCGGGGTGATTTGTTCCCCTTCAGCCTGTAGATAGGCGGCAATGCGGGTATCGCTCCAGCGAAAGGTTTGGGCCATGATGATGATCAATCGCTCAATCGGGTCGAGCTGGTTCAACGCTCGCTCGGTGTAGCACCAGAGGGGCGGCGAGGCTTCAGACAACACATAGTGAATATCCTCAACCTCTGGGAGGACCGCTTGGTTAATACAAAGGGCAGTGATGTTAATCAACCAACTTTGTAAGGAGACCGTCGTCGGTTGGGAATCGAGGCTGCTCGTCTGCACTGGGGACGGCAACTCTAGCCCCCCTAGCTCATTTAAGATATGTCGCCACGTCAGCGCAAATAAATAGTCTGCCTGAACGGGGGACCGGGCTGAATGGCGAATTAAGCTATAGACGATGGGGCTGTAGCGACAAAAAATAGCCGTGAAGTAACGCCCAGCGGTGGGATCCGCCTGGAAGCGATTTAAAAGGTCGCGATCACTGAGGGGCGCAAGTTGCTGCACAATCTCGTGACTGGCTTCGGGAAACAGGGGAATTTGTACAGACATCACTTCTGGGGTTAACGCAGGATCAACCGTTGAGGTGCTCATACTATAGCGACAGTTTTTTAAAGGAAGCGATTTTTTTAAGAAAGATGGGTTGCTTTCTTAAATAAAGATCGGAATTGGGCTGAGTCCTATCGGGCCGTTGCCCTAAAACCGAAATAACTGGCGATGTCAGCCATTGATAGACTAGGTAATAAGCGATGGGTACTCTGAAGCTGATTCTGCACAAGCCGAGGCTTGCAAAGCATGGGCCATGCGCTGCCTATACCTCTATATGGGGGATATAAACGGGCACGAATTGTGGATTAGCTATGGTAGGGGTATCTTGAGCCAAACTGCAATATATCCGTTGTTATCAACGGCTGGTTTAGGGGATGCCGATGGATAGCTTGTTATCGACCCAAGGCATCATGGTGATGCTGCTGGTGGCCTATGCCGGGGCCATGTGGATGTTCTTAAGCAGCGCCCCCAAAGTGCATACGGTGATGGTGTCTGACTTGGAGACGGCTCGACGATTTTATGAAGGGATGCTGCGCCTGCCAGCCGCAGAGGTGCCCCTGCACTATTACTACAACTACGAACAAACCTTAGGCTCGGCAGGGCTCGACCCGCTGATGGCCAGTGATATGGGTAGTCTGAACTCAGACTACAGCAGCCCTGATGGGCTTTGGTATCAACTCAAAAAGAACACCCAACTTCATGTGATTAGTGGGGCGAGCCTAGGCTACCGCGATCGCCAACGTCATGTTTGCTTCGATCACGACTGCCTAGAAAATATTTTGATGCGGGTTCAAACCCAGGGTGTTCGCCATAAGATTCGTCGCGACCAACCTTTGAATTTTTTGGTCAGGGACTATAACAATCAAGTGATCGAAATGGCGGAAGTTTCGAGTTAGTATTCACTGGAACGATCACGCTCTTGATCGTTATAGTCTTGATCGCTATAGCCATTGATGGGTTGGTAGTTAGCGTAACCGCTGCCGTTTTTTCCACCCCCTTCGCGATCATCATCCTGGGCAGAGGGCCGGTATCGATCTCGGTCGTAATCGTCTCCCCAAGAACCCTTATCAGGGCTCAAAGGCCGCCGTGGACTGGGGCCTTCATCCCAAACAGCATCAGTACCGTAAAAATTTTCGGGCGTGCGGGGGCGGCGACGGCGAATGCGATCGCTGCTGGGATTCAGACGTCCCATGGGGGCGCTATTTGACGACGGTGATTGTCGACGATAACCATCGTCCCCTTCATCGGGATACCGATCCCGTCCGCCCGCAATGCGAGGGGAGTCCCAACGATCATCCTGATAGCCATAATCATCTAGCTCGGCCCGATAAACGCGTCGGCTAGAGCGGGTCTCACCTCGGGCCGGTGGTCGGCTGTCTTCCTGACGTTCCCCTTCTCTGAGGGGAGTACGACCACGAATATTTTCTAATAGCAGGGCAATCAACATGCCCGCCATAAGCATCTGTTGAAATGATGGAATCAACTCCATCGTTAGATGCCCAAGCAGAAAGACGCCCGAGACCAATAGCAATCCCGCATAAACCTTATCGGAGTCGCGCTCATAACCTGGCTTGATCTTATCTAGGAAAAACAGCGCGATCGCGCTGATGACCAAAACCAGCCCAATGAGCAGGGGAACGGGAGTGCCAAAATTCACGATTGATTCCTCTCACAATGGCGACTCAATCACTCAAGTCGAAAAGTCTGCTCATTCTGATAGGGAGGCTGGGCTGCCCTGACCAGCATGAGTATCTATAGCCGCACTCAAAACCCAACAAGCGTCTTAATTCTACAGCTTGCCAGCTAGGACTGTGTTATCCCTGCCCCAGGTCTTCTCTACCCAAAGGTAATCCTGGCAGGCTTTCTCAAAAAATAAGACTGGCTACCCTCCGTCAGCAGAGCTGTAGCCAGTACCCCTGGAATATAAAAGCGAGTCCAATCTGACAAGGCCGTTCTAAGAACGACGGCTCAACTTATCCTGCTGGCTCACGAAGACCAGAAAAACGGTTGCGGGAACAACGATGATCACAGCACCGGCAACCAAGCTGAGTAAGAAGTTGGTGAGAGAGGGAGTCATAATCCTGCTTAAAGCTCAATTACTTTATGTCAAAAGTTTATCGCTTTGTTTCCTCCCTGAGAAGTCCATCATGACTTTCGCCATGAATTTGGGGTGATCGTGGGATGATATGAGAGGTCTGTAAAGTATCTTTGCAGTCTTATGTTTTGCAAAGGCTGTGGGTTCGTACGGGAATTCATTTCTAAGCGTGACCGACATTTGCCCTGCCTCTTGACGTTTCCTCAATAGCAGCTATGGCGTTTCCTTCCTCCCCTGCGGCATTGGCAAGCTTGATTTTGGGTCCCTTACTGGGGCTGTATACGGTCCTCTTCATCGCCCGCATCGTTTTGACCTGGTATCCAGAGGCTAATTATCAGAAGCTGCCCTTCAGCCTGGTGGTGATGCCGACGGAGTTTTTGTTGATGCCGGTGCGGAAGGTGATTCCCCCCATGGGCGGCGTCGATATCTCGCCCATTATTTGGGTTGGCATCATCACGCTGCTGCGGGAAGTGTTGATCGGCCAGCAAGGATTGCTCAGAATGCTGGCCTAGGGCCAGTAGTGAGACTAAGCGCCTGAACCGGTCGAGCCAGAGCGAGCTCGCGCAACCGGGGTTAACCGACCAACCTGGGTTGCAAAGCAATGGCCAATTAGGTATAGAGAGCCACATACAACCGGCATCGCATTTAAATTTTGAGTTGCTTGTCCTAGGGCCTGCCCTAGGGTTGTGTGGCAATGCACCCCAGCAAGCTGAGGACAGATATCTTGGGCGATCGCGGCCAAGGCTTCAGGAGCGGCAGATTGATGGTCAGGGACCGGCAGCAAATGCAAGTAATCACCCGAACGCAGCAACGCCTGAAAGATATCCCCATGATCTTTGGTGTCAAGCATCCCCATCACCCAGCTCATGGAATGGCTGGAGGCTGGCTGGGTGTCGATGGGTAAGGTGTCGATATATTGACGTAGGGCCATCGCCGCCGCTGGGTTGTGGGCACCATCGACCAGAAGGGTATGGACACCGTTGTGGGCATCGTGCCAGTTTAGCCACTGTAGGCGTCCCGGCCAACGGGCGGCGGCAATGCCCTGGATAATATCCGTATCGGCGATTGCCCACCCCTGTTTCTGTAAGATTTGCAGGGCTGTAATCGCCAGGGCTACGTTGACGTATTGGTAATGGCCCTGCAGCGGTAGCGTAAAGCGCAGGGCCTGAAATTGAGCTTGGCCTTGCCCCACCGCCTGGGCCGCTGCGGGGTAAATAACAGGGCAATTCAAGGTGTTGACACGCTGGGCCACGACGGCCTGGGCCTCAGCGGGGAGCGGACCCACCACCGCTGGGCAGCCCGCTTTTAAGATGCCGGCTTTTTCTCGAGCAATATCCGCCAATGTTGGCCCCAGGCGCTGCCAGTGCTCTCGACTCAGGGAGGTGATGATGCTGGCCAGGGGGCGATCGCAGACGTTGGTCGCATCCAGTCGCCCCCCCAGCCCCACTTCCACCACAGCTACATCTACCCCTGCCTGGGCGAAATAGACCCAGGCGGCGGCAGTCAACACTTCAAACTGGGTGGGCGGGTCCGCCTGGGGATCAATGGCAGCTTCTACCTGGGTGAGGCTGGCCCCAAGCGCGGCGAGGGAAATAGGGCGATCGTTAATGCAAATACGCTCACACCAACTGACCAAATGGGGGGAGGTGTAGCGCCCCACCTTGTAGCCCGCTGCGGCCAGGATCGCGGAAAGATACGCGCACACCGATCCCTTACCGTTAGTGCCCCCCACATGAATGATGGGCACCTGCCGCTGGGGGTGACCTAAAGCAGCTAAAAGCCCCTGGATACGATCTAGCCCTAGGTGGACACCAAAGCGGCCATGGCGGGCCAACCGCTCAGCGATCGCCTCATCGGCTAACGGCATTGGCAAATCTGTCGACATTTTCCCCACTTGCGACGACACCAAACGGTAGTGTTCATACAAAAATATAAACCCCCTAGGTATAGCAACCTAGGGGGTAATTGGGAGCTGAGTCTGGATGAAACCTATACGGCCTCGGTGTTGATTTCCCCAGTACGAATACGAACAATGCGATCTACAGGGGTAATAAAGATTTTGCCATCCCCAATTTCACCCGTGCGTGCCGCAGCCGTGATCTTATCGACCACCATATCCACTTGCTCATCATCTACGACAATTTCTAGCTTGAGTTTCTGCAAGAACTCTACGGTGTACTCAGAGCCTCTATAGCGCTCCGTTTGACCTTTCTGACGACCAAAACCGCGAACCTCTGAGACTGTCATCCCTACCACCCCTGCATTGACCAAGGCAATTTTGACCTCGTCTAGCTTAAAGGGGCGAATAATAGCTTCGATCTTTTTCATACGTTATGCATGACCTCCCTATGATGCGCTGCTCAATAGCACAGCAGTCTTATATATACCGAGGCTGTCTGAACCATACTGTAGCTTGAAGCCGACTTTTGTAAACTCTCAGGCGACAGTCAGCTAGCGAGATCTCGCTAGATTAGCGATTGAGCAGCGGTCGCATAATCAAAAAGCCAGCCCCAAAAGCGGTAAAAATCACCAGCAGAATGGTGGTCGCCAGCCATAGGTTGCTGAGATCCTGGGGACGCGATGGCCCCTTGCTCAGCCGTCGAGGCTGTTCGGGCTGCTCTGTAAAGAGACGAGGCTTCCTGGCGGGAGGCTTGTCGGGCCGCTCCCGAGGCACAATGGCAGCGGGCGGGGGTACTGCACCAGGGATCGAAACATTAGCTAGCGGCGCAGCATCAATGTGATCGCCTGTGGCGTCTAGGGCCGAACGGTCTACTGTGCGGGGCTCAGCTTCGGGCAAAACCCCAGCAAACTGGCCCAGTTGCTCGGCAGAATGGACAAACCGTTGAATTTCGTGCCTTAAGGCTTGATTGTGCCGAGACAGTTGTTTGTTTTTGCGATTAAGAGAATCCACCATTGCTTTAGTGGTCTGCAGCTCTGTTGAGAGCTCCCGATACACAGACAGGGGAACAGAGGGCGCATAGCCATTGTTATTGCCACCACCCGCACTTGCTTCTGGAGCACCATAGGCAGTCATATCAGCAGCAGTCATATCAGCCTTAGACGGAGGATTCATAGGTTCAAAGGTCACTTGCTAATCACAAGATTGTCCACATGGGCGGCACAGGGGCAGAAGCCTAACGGGTCTAGTTGACTTTGATACCCGCATTCGTCAAAAGAGTAGTGCAAATTCGCATAACTGGCACAGTCTTGGTCAAGAAAATCATTACAGGGTAGGGATCTACTCGCAATAATCGAGCGTCGGTTACAGATTTTAGTTCGTCATCGGGGTCTCTGCGGGGTGCTGATCAGCTAGGGCTGCTAGATCAGGGCGAGCGTCTCCAGAGTTTAGGGGTTGAAACACTTGAGTTTGGGGAAATCCCAGTTGAGCAGTGGCAACCGGCTCTGATGCCGCAGCGGGATGCGCACTTAAGGGACCCACTAGGGGTTCGCCATGGGGCGAAATCGAGCCGTAGGGCGGGGGCTCAGTCGCTTTGACAGCGGGTCGATCCCCAGGGGCAGCCTGACTGGCATCGCTCCCATGGGCTAAGGGGGGTTCAACTGCCTCAACATTGGGGAGAGTGGACGTAGTAGGGGCTGGGGCTACCGGGGCTAGCTCGGGGGGCAGCGATGGCTCCACTTCGGGAATAGGGACAAATTGTTCTTGATTGGGCTGGGTTTTAGGACCCCACTCCTTTAAAACAGGTTCTTCTAGAATCGTCTCTTCACGGGTTGTCGGGCCGGGGGCATTTAAGTCAGAGGGCACAACCGCAGGGGTGGGCACAAGCTGAGGTGCGGTGTCATCGGCTGGGGTGATAAAGGCACCTTCGGCAGCATCAGGGGAACTAGAGGCTGGTCGCTCATCAGGGTGAATGTCCAACACCATAACCGGCTCCATCGGCACAGGGAATGGTTGGGACACCGCTCGGATCTTCTGCAAAATCGCGTCTGCCTCTGCCCCCACCGCTTGATGGGGTTGTCCTGCCCGCACCACGATCGGCAGTAACTCTACTTTCATTTGGCGATCGCCCAATGAGACCTTGAGCACTGCTGTTTCATCAGACATCTCATCACCGGACTGTCCAAAGACAAAGTCTCCAAGGGAGTAGGCAATGGGGCGGCCTCGATAAATTTCAGTCCCCTGCAACTGTTGGGGATGGTGCCCGACCACCACATCTGCACCCTGGTCAATGGCTAGGCGAGCCAGATTCGTTTGCCAATCGGCAGGCTCCGCCGACAAATCTTGCTGCCAGCGGTAATTCACCACTAACCAATCCACCTCCCCACGAATCGCGCGAATATCTTCGACCAGGTGCTGCTTGACCAGGGTGTTAACACCACCAATATCATCGTAAGCCTGGGCAAAGTCCGCCTGGTTATAGCTCAGATAAGCAATCCGCTGTCCCTTAACATCCAGAATCTCAGGGCGACGGGCCTCCCGTTCATGGCGACCGGCTCCGACCCGATACATACCGTGGCGGTCTAGGGTTTCTAAGGTCTCGTTTAACCCTTGAGCCCCAAAGGTCATGGTGTTTTCGCTGGAAAGATCGACAATATCAACCCCACCTGCTTTGAGGAGGTTGATGGCGTCGGGCCGCTGCCGTTCAATAAAGTCTTCTTCAAGGGAGGTGCCCGCCGTGGCCAGGGGATTGTTTAAACTCACCATCGCCACATCGGCTTGCTGATAGGCACTAACCCCTGCCAACAACTGCTGATCGGGGGTCAGTTCCCGGTAGGGCAGGTCATCGAGGGTGACATCGCCACCAAAGACCAGGGTTACCGTCGGCTCAGGGTTGGTGCTGAGCACGTCATGGGGAATCACGGCAACGGGCTCTAGGGCAGCGTCAACCACATGGGGCCGGTCTACGGCCCGAGCCGGATACGCAACAGTCAGCGCGGTTGAGGTCGAATCCGCCTCGGGAGGAGTGGTCAGAGGGGCAAGCACCTGCCGCTGAAAGGGCAGTGAAGGTTCTTGGCCACCGGATACGATCACTTCAACAGCACAACCTAAGATAAAGGCCGCGACGGCTGAGCCAGACAACATCAAGGCGCGGAAGGTCTTGAGGGCTGGGACGGCGTTTTGCGGCTGGCGTGATTGGGGCTTTTGGTGCCGCTTCAAGCGGGGCGGCAAGGGGGAAGTCCTTCCAGGGGAGCGGCGCTGTCGCTGCAGACGCAAGGCCGGTGTCAGCACGCGTATGCGTCGGTCGTAGCTGACATGGGTTTCGCCAATGGGCCGCATAACGAGATGGATACCCTCAATCAGGGGAGAGTCGAGTTGCCAAATGCGATGGCAAATGAAGCGGCTGAGGTGCTCAAACTCAGGGGGCTGCTCGAATTCAGCCAAAATATAAAGGCAGCCTGGTCTTGCGGCTTGAACCTGAACGTAGAGTTGATGGGGGGCAAGGGGCTGATTGAGCCAGAGGGCAATTGCGCGAAAATGTCCTGCTGCGGCTGCCGCCTTGACAGCAGAAGCGGGTTGAGAAGAGTCTAAGGTAGCGCTCATCGTTTCACGTTATGCCTCATTCCTAGGGAGAGCGATGGATGTACTGGCCCTCAAGCGTCAGCCCACATTGATGTCTAGGCGTCACTGATAATAGCAATGAATTTATCGAACAGCACTCATTTATCAATAGTTTTCCTATGATTCTTGGATAAAGCTTGATCATGGTATCGCCAGTGTAATTATGGGGGTCTCTAACCTCAGGGAAATTGACCATTTATCCCTAGGCCATCCACCGGAGTTGCTGTGTTTTTACAGGGGAAACAAACTCCCGATTTTCATCTTGGGATCGCTGGTACTCATTTTTGAGTTGATAGTACCAACGGGCCAATGTATCTGAATCTTTGATGAGTCGAAGGACGGGATCATGCTGCAAACCCCTTTGCTGCTTAATCACCACATCTCGATCTTGCCCCAAAAAGTTGGGTGCCATATAGGCCAAAAGCGGTTGTAAGATGATCCCCCAAGGAATATTCCAATAGAACTGAAAGGTGACCTCTGTTTCATTGTCGGACAGCGGGGTCATCGCCGTTAAATTGACGGCACTATACTTCTCAGTTGTGGTTTCCTCTGTGCGGACGCCGGGCAAATAAAAGCGAATTTCGTTGTCTGGCACACCTCCAATGAGCCAGTACCCTCGACCCATATTGGCCATATGATGCTTGCGCATCGTAAACCCATAGGGCGAGGGATCAAACCATTTGATCTCTGGATTAAGATCGCCATCTCGCCACCACCAAGCGCGATGCACAAAGGGAGAATGGGCTGGGTCCATCAGGCCCACCACAGCATGGTCAATAAAGCAGGGGAACTTGACGGTGTAGGAGAATTGGGGCTGGGCATCATCGGCAAAGCCTGGCACCCGTGGCACATCAAAGCGAGGGGGACGCGCCTGGGGGCGATCGCTATCCGGCAGATAGATCCATAGGTTGCCCTGCACTTCTTTGACCTCATAGGCTTGAACGTTAAAGCGACTGAGGTCCATCTGCTGATCGGCCATCAACGACGGAATCTCGGTGCAATGGCCGCTGGGGTTAAAGCGCCAGCCATGGTAGCAACATTGCACATCCTCGCCATTGAACCAGCCACAGCTTAAGGGCACCGCCCGATGGGGGCATAGATCCCGAATTGCAAAGGCACGTCCCTGCTGGGTTCGGCCAAACAAAATGGGTTCATTCAACAGGGTTTTAGCCTGCATCTGACCCGACTTGAGCGCCTTGCTGGGCATGGCGTAGTACCAAATGTTGCGCAGCAGTAGGGTATTGGAGGAAATAGTAACCACAGTTCTGACAAGCCCTTGGCAGGTTCTGTAAAGCAGACCATACTCTATCAAATTGATTGAGATCTTAGCCTAGGGGCTAAGCCAGAATGGCGGGCGAACGGAGCGGTTCCAACGCGGTTCTAACAATGTGGTTTAGCAGGCATGATCATGACCCCACCTCCATTGATTTTGGTAACTGGTCCCACGCGCTCGGGCAAGAGCGAATGGGCAGAGTCCCTAGCACTGGCCTCGGGGCAGTCCGTTGTCTATGTGGCGACATCAGCGGCCCATCCAGAGGATGCAGAATGGCAGGCGCGGCTAGCCACCCACCGTCAACGTCGTCCCGCCATCTGGCACACCTTAGAGGTGCCAATTGAGTTGGCTGATACCTTGGGCCAGGGCCAGGTTCAGGAATATTGGCTGGTGGATTCCCTCGGGACCTGGTTGGCCAACTGCTTAGATCAGTCTGAAACGGTTTGGCAGCAAACCCAAGACCAGCTTTTGATGGGCTTAAAACAACGACAGCAGGCCATCGTGTTGGTCGCTGAGGAAACCGGCTGGGGGGTGGTGCCAGCCTATCCCTCAGGACGGGCCTTTCGAGATCGCCTCGGTACCCTAACCCGTGCCATTGGAAGCATTTCTGATGCGGTTTACCTCGTCGTAGCGGGTTATGCCATTGATGTGCGAGGGATGGGAAAAGCGGTGCCCACTGGCGATTCACTAAGAAACCTCACAAGATCTTGAGGAAGTTGAGGTAACCCGCCACTGGGGCTGGGGAGCGCTAGGATCAAGTTGCGTTAAAGTGCTGGGTTACTCTGGCTGAGTTATTTTGACGCCATCCTTACCACTCATAAAAGGTTATGGCATCTTCACAGCAAGTCCGAGCTTATCTTGCCCATTGGTTTCAGTTAGGAAAGTCAGTGATATTACAACGGAGTCGCCGCCGTTGCTTGCCTAACCCGATCTTTTATCACGAGACCTACAGTTCTGAATTTGAGGACTGTTGGCGAGATATCCAAGCTGTTGATGGCCAGGACTGCTATTTAGAAGGGACCGATCAGACCATCGCTGAGCTGCTTTCTCCCCAATGGGAAATTAACGACTGCTCGCGCTGTGTGATGCCCGTCCCGATGGCTGTAGGCACCATTGCTCAAATGCAAGCCTGTCCCTGTCAAGACTTGCCCTCCTGGCCCAATGAAGAGATCCCGAAACCCCGCAAAACGGTTGACAGCCAACGTTATTTAGGGAGCATCCGCGATCACCTCCAGTCCAGCTATGACCATAGCGCCGGACTGCCGGACCCGAATTCCGTGGAGCCAGGCATTGCCTTTAGACGGCAGCCAGAACCGTAGGCTCTTGGCGAGCAATTTCATGGGTGTAAAAATCCCGAGCCATGCGCGTGTTAGGAAATATGGCTTGGGCTTCCGCCAGTAAGTCATCTAGCTGAATCGCATTGCCAGGGGCATAGCGGGGACTGAAGTGGGTCATGATCAGCTGTTTAGCCTGGGCGGCCAAAGCCACCTGAGCCGCCATGGTGGAGGTGGAATGAAGACGCTGATAAGCCATATCAGCATCTTGGTGAGAAAAAGTCGCCTCATGGATCAGCACATCCGCTTTATGGGCCAATTCCACCGCATTCTCACAAAAAATCGTGTCGGTGCAGTACACCAAACTCCGCCCTGGCAGATCAGGCCCACAGAGGGTTTGGCCGTTGATGCGCCGTCCATCGGGCAGGTTGACCACTTCGCCCCGCTTTAATTGTCCATATAAGGGGCCGGAGGGGATTCCCATGGCTTGGGCTCGCTTTACGTCAAAGCGGCCAGGGCGATCGCGCTCGGTCACCCGGTAGCCAAAGGCTGTAACGCGATGCTCAAGCTGGGTGCAGGTCACTTGGAAGTCGTCATCTTCATAAACCAGTCCCGGCTGGACAGTATGAATTTTCATCGGGAAAGAAAAGTGGGTTTGGGAGTACCGCCGACAGGCTTGCAGGTACTCGTACAGCTTGGGCGGACCGTAGATATCTACCCGCTGCTGGGGATTTCCGGCCAAGCCACAACTGGCCAATAACCCCATCAAGCCAAAGATGTGATCGCCATGCATGTGGGTGACAAAAATGCGGCGCACCTGGCTGGACTTGAATTCGCTGCGCAAAAACTGATGCTGGGTGCCCTCACCACAGTCAAACAGCCAAACCTCAGCCCGTTGTGGCAGCCGCAGGGCCACGCTGGAAACATTGCGGGCTCGGGTGGGGACCCCAGAACTGGTTCCTAAAAACGTGACCTGCACAACGTTCTCCTTGGCTGTTTGGCGCGTGACTTCCTTTCATCTTGCCACGGCAGTTCTAGCTTGCCGTCCCAAGCGAGACAAGCTATCGGAGTTTCTCGTCCAAGAACTGCAATAGCGCCTGCCAGGATTTCACATCGGCTTGGGCATCGTAGCGAGAGCTGTCGCGATCGGCGGACCATTCGGTGAACGAGTGGCGGGCTCCACCGTAGATCTCCATATCGAACTCCACCGCCGCCGCCGTGAGGGTATCGGCCAGCTCGGCCACCTGGCTCATCGGTGCCACAGGATCATCCGCCCCATGGAGAATCAAGAGCGGCCCCGTTGCTTCGCTGTAGTCTTGCCCCTCAGGGGTGCCTAAACCGCCGTGGAAGCTGACGAAGCCATCCAGATCAGCCCCAGCACGGGAAAATTCCAGCACGGCGGCACCGCCAAAGCAGTAGCCCAAAATCGCCACCCGCTCGGGATCAACCCCGGTCATGGTTTGAGCTTGGGCCAAGCTGGCAAACAGTCGCTCCCTCAGGGCAGCGCGATCTTGATAAAGCTTGCCGCTCTCAGCGCGGGAGTCCTCCACATTGGTGGGTCGGACGCCCTGCCCGTAGAGATCGACCGCAAAGGCGGCATAACCCTGCTCCGCCAACATGTTGGCCCGACGCTGCTCATACTCGCCTAAACCATTCCAGTCATGGACTAAAAGCACGATGGGCTGCTCTTCTCCAAACCCTTCATTGCGCACGAAGTAACCCTCATAGGGTTGACCCGCGACGGTATAGACCACCGACTCATCCACAATCTCAGCCTGGGTGCGGGTGGCCGCAATGCCGACCAGACAAAGGGCGATCGCGATCGCCAAAGCAATTTTTTTCAGCATCCTCATTTTCTCCCCTGCCGATCAGCCAAGATTAAACACCGTTCTAATCGGTACCACCGTAACGCCAATCACTGGATCTTGTCTGGGACGGGGTTTGAGTCTGTCTATATGCCAGTTGGGTTATGCCAGTTGAGGGCGCGCAGCGAACATATCCCCCGCACAGATTTCTTGAAAGGTGTCGAGATAGGCTCGACAAATCTTCCATTGAGTGGGCTCTAAGTAACGGCCCATCTCATGGCCCAGGAGCATCAACATATAGCGAACCAGCTCCCAACGCACATTCAAAATCGGGTAGACCATGGCACAGAGGGGAAACAGCTCCTGCCTCAAAGCGTTGAAATTGCCTTCCAACAGGCACACCCACAGATAGGTTTGAAACAGTTCCACATCCCGGAGGCTCGACGCCTGCACTGCGCCAGAGGCCAGGGGACCGCCATAACAGTGATGGTTAGGAAAAGCGGCCAGAACCCGATCAAACACAACTTGGGCAATGGCGCGGCTGAGGGGCAAACAACGGTGGAGAATCCCCAGTTCTAGTTGCTGATCTGTTACTGCGATCGCGGCTTTGTAGGCCCTATGGAGCGGCATGTAAAGCTGGTCACCAATGGCTTGGAAATAAACCGCTAGCTCCCCTTGGTAAGACTCACTGACTAAGGCTAGAAGTTGCTGCCCCATATAGTGAAATTGCATATTCACAAAGCCTAAAACCCTGGGGTCAGCGGCGGTGAATTGAGCCCTGATCATCCCGATCTGATCGGCCATCTTCATCGCTAAGCGATCAGCGGGTAGGCCCTTAGCATAGCTATCGAGGGCTTGGCCGTAGAGATCTTGCACCGTTTGGGTGATCGCCACCGGATCTGCCAAACGGCCATACATTTGCCGCCGGACCAGTTGTCTTGCCAACAGGATCTCTGGCCGATCCCACACCTCAATACTGATAGGACGGAGGTGATGATGTAGCGTTTTGGCAATGTGCCTACGAATATCCTCGTAGTTGGCGGGGTGGGGAGCACCTGGACCAGAGGGCTGGATATACCGCTCTGCCCAAACCTGGGAGAAGTCGTCTACAC
Source organism: uncultured Leptolyngbya sp. (assembly GCA_964353225.1). GTDB lineage: Bacteria > Cyanobacteriota > Cyanobacteriia > Phormidesmidales > Phormidesmidaceae > PCC-6406. Next base: position 37,269 of record CAYGVA010000003.1, on the reverse strand, counting down.
CCTCGCAGGGATACCCCTCAGAGGTACGGACAGCAATATCCCCTAATTGATGCATGGTTGTTATATCCCTTAGCCACGTCAGACAGAAACGCTGATGGCGTTCGTTTCTGAGTTATCAAAAGCACCCGATTAACCACTTGTTAAATTAGTAAGGATTATCGGGGATCGCCTTACACAACGCCTTATTCCGTTACGTTTCTTGGTTTTGATTTACCTTTATTCGTCTAAGAGGCTGTTTGAAAAGGGGGTAGGCCGGTATTGAATACGACTGTAGACCATCAGTACATCGGTTGTATTCCTGATGTTGCCGTCGCTCGTTCTGGGTAGTGCCTGGGTTCGAATTAACAGTAAAAGGCTTTTCAAACAGCCTCTAATCGGATTGCTCATCCCTGGGTTTGTAACAGCGATCGCGGCTGATTGAGCGAGTAGGCTGCTTTATCCCTCAAACTTCCAGCGTTAGGACACGAGTGCCCTGCGACGTAAAGTCCTTAACCATTAGGCTTTCCAGCCCCTTTCCCCTGATGCTCCCCTCCGCCATCGTGCTGGAACTGATGCCATCAGCGACTAGGGGTGAGCACTGTACCCGATAGAATGACCGCTTGATATGAGCGTCTAGGGAGCGGCTGTGACATGACAAAAAGCATTTTGGTGACAGGGATAACGGGGCGCACGGGGCGGCTGGTGTTTCAACAGTTAAGACAGCGCCCCGAACAGTTTGAAAGCTTTGGCTTGGCCCGCTCCAAAGCCAAAGCCAAAGACTGCTTTGGCAACATAGACGGGTGCTACTTTGGCGATATTGCTGACCCAGCCAGCCTCACTGAGGCAATGGCAGGTCGGGATGCGGTGATCATTGTGACCAGCGCTGTCCCTCGACTCAAGGCACCGCCCCAGCCCGGTCAACGGCCTGAATTTGACTTTCCCCCTGGGGAAATGCCGGAACAGATCGATTACATCGGGCAAAAAAATCAGATTGATGCCGCTGTGCAGGCAGGGGTCAAACACATTGTATTGATGGGCTCTATGGGCGGCACCCAAGTGGACCATCCCTTAAATCGCCTCGGGAATGGCCAGATTCTGATCTGGAAACGTCAGGCTGAACAATATTTAATTGACTCGGGCATCGACTACACCCTGGTCAGGGCTGGGGGGCTCTCAGATCAGCCTGGAGGCCTCCGCGAGTTGGTCGTGGGCAAACACGATGCGCTCCAAATTCTGAATGATCAGGGTCGCCCGGTGGCGATCCCCAGAGCGGATGTGGCGACGGTGCTGATTCAGGCCCTACAAGCACCCGGCTCGCGCAATAAAGCCTTTGACTTAATGGCAAAAGCTGGGGATGATCCCACGGCAGTGATCACTACCGATTTTGCCGCGCTATTTGCCCAGACCACCCCTGGCCTCTAAACACAGTTTTTGAGAACTCTGCTACCAAAAGTCAGCAACGCTATAGCCCAGCTCATCTAGCAGTTGGCGCAGCATTGGCATACTTAGGCCAATCACGTTGGTATGGCAGCCCTCTAGCTTTTCAATAAACAGACTACCTTTGCCATCGATCGCAAACGCCCCGGCACAGCGCAAGGGTTCGCCAGAGGCCACATAGGCCGACAGTTGAGCATCACTGGGATTGCTGAAAAAGACCCGCGTCACCTGGCAGCGGCTGATTTGCCGATCCTGGGCGGTATCAATCAAGGTATGGCCGGTGTGCAATTCCCCCACCTGGCCGCGCATTTGCTGCCAGCGGGCGATCGCCGCCGCTGGGGTCTCGGGCTTGCCATAGATTTGCCCGCCGAAGGCCAGCACTGAGTCACAACCCAACACCAACGACGCTTTGAATTGGGGCGCGACAGATTGGGCTTTGTGGGTGGCTAAAGCCGTCACCAGGGTGGCCGGATCTGGGTGCTGAATTTGATCCTCATCAAAATTGCTGGGACAAACAAAGGGTTGAATCCCTGCCGAGACCAAGAGCTGGCGGCGGGCGGGGGAGGCAGATGCCAAGACAAATTGCAACACCATTAGGCTTTTGACACCAGACTTAGTACACCGAGAAAGAGGCGACGGACTGTTTCATCAAGTTTTTGACATCGTCCCAGCGATCGTCGCGGGTCGAGGCGTTAAACGTAAACAGCTCTCCCCGGCGCACAATCACACTGGCAAAGTTATGGCGAATGCCTGAGGGCAAATCTGCCATGTATTCGAGGATGTAGTAATTTTGAGATTCCTTCGTAATCGACTGGGCACTCAATAGCTCAACATTGGTATCGTCCCCTGCCATTGAGGTAATGCTCTTCGAGAGCTTGTATCCCACCTCTGTGGGGGTGCCTAGACCTTCAAGGGTTTGGTCTTCAGGCACATCGCTGATGACAACGCTGACGTTTTCAGTCTCATTGATAATGTCGTGGAACACCACATCGGCTCCACCGGAAACCTTCACCTCGGTCCAGCCCATGGGATACAGAAACTGATAGCCCACATAGCTATTGTTATAGGCTTGGAGACCAGTACCGCCCCCTACACAACCTTGTAGGGCGATAGCCGCTACAGCGAGACCAATCAGGGCAGCGAGTCGTTTTAGCATGAATATCTTGGGAATAGAGGCGATCGCAATTTATCCCATTTTCCCATTTCCTGGCAGGGATTCAAGCCAGATCCGCCGGATCTCTTAAGGGCTTGGTTTTTCGAAAAACAGTAGATGTTGTTGGGGGAGCGATTCATCGGTTTTGAGCCAGCGCAGCCCCACCGCTACCATTTCTCGCTTGACCTGGGCCACGCTCATTTTGTGGAGCCGCTTAATTAAAATCAGCGGGTTTTCAGCTCGATATTCCGCTAACACCACCTGACCACCAGGTTTGAGCGCTGAAACCACCCCGGCCATCATTTCGTAGGGAAAGGCAAACTCATGGTACGCATCGACCAAGAGGGCCAAGTCAACCGTCTCGGGAGACAAATGGGGATCATCCACAGCCCCCTGAAGAGGGACAACATTATCAATGTGTTCTTCTTCAAGGCGCAATCGCAGCAACGCCAACATTTCGGGCTGTAGATCCACAGCCAGCACTTTTCCCTGGGGGACTTTTTGAGCCAAGCGCGTCGTCATATAGCCGCTGCCCGCACCCAGATCTGCCACAACAGCGGTGGGCTCTAAACCTAGCGCTTCGACCACCCGTTGAGGACGTTCTTGTCGTTCTCGGCTAGGGCGTTCTAGCCAGTAGGCTCCTTCGTGGCCCATGACCGCTGCAATTTCGCGCCCCCTGTAGATTTTGCCAATGCCATCAGCACTAGGGGCAACCTGTCGATAAGGGCTCTCTACCATGTCAGCCCATGCCGACCCACCCTGCATACCCACGGCCAGCAGCAGCAGGAACCCCAGAGACAGTGCTGCCCCCAATCGTTTCAAAATAACCATTTGTGCTTACTCCGTGGATACGGTCTTGGTTGTATCGGTTTGAGAGACTGCTGGAGCCGTATCGGCTTGAGAAGTTGCTTGAGCCGATACGGCTAAAAAAGTTTGAATCTTGGCCCAAGCTTGGTCTAACAGATCGGGGGCGTCGGCATCTAGCCATTGAATATTTCGCTTGCGAAACCAGGTGCGCTGGCGTTTAGCAAACTGGCGGGTGTGCTGCACCGTCAAGGCTTGGGCGATCGCTAAGGTATGGTCCCCCGCCAAATACCCCCGCACTTCCGCGTACCCTAACGTATTCAACAGAGGCAGAGCAGCACCGTAGCGCTGACAAAGGGACTCCACTTCGTTCACAAATCCCTGCTGAAACATGGCATCGGTGCGGGCGGCGATGCGATCGCCCAACCGCTCGGGCTCGCAGTCGAGCCCCAAATACAACACGGGGTAGGGCGGTGGGTTTTGTCCCTGCTGGGTCGATAGGGGGCGACCACTGACGTAAAAGACCTCCAAAGCCCGTAGGGTCCGCACCGCGTCATTGGGGTGAATGCGCGTCGCCGCCAACGGATCAAGCTGTTGCAACAGCTCAAAACAATGGGATTGGCCGAGATCTTGGAGCTGCGATCGCAATTGAGGATGGGGAGCCACCGGCGGAATCCGCAGTCCCTTCACGACCGACTCAATATATAAGCCCGTTCCCCCCACCAACATCGGCACCCATTCCCCCTGGCGATGAATCTGGGTCATTAAAGTCTGTGCTTCCCGTTGATATTCCGCTACCGTTAGAGTCACAGTGGGGTCGCAGAAATCAATTAAATAATGGGGGGCCTGAGATTTTTCCGCCAGCGTAGGCTTCGCGGTGCCAATATCAAAGCCCTTGTAGACCTGCCGCGAGTCAGCACTTAAGAGCACCGCTTGCAGGCGCTGGGCGATCGCCAAACTGAGGCCAGTCTTACCGGTCGCCGTCGCCCCGCCCAAAACCATTAGAATTGGTACAGGGGAACCAACTTTATCGGATATTGAAACGGGAAGCTGTAATTTCGAGAATCTCAAAGATACGATCCCTACCTCAGACATAACCAGAAAGCGTTCTAAAAACCCCACAGAAGGGTTTGTGTTAGAATTCTAGGGCATTTTTTCAAAATCGCTAAAATGGTGTCTTGATGACGCCTCAGGAGCAAAGTCTATGGCAACCACTAACTATGGTGCTGAGCAGATTCAGGTCCTTGAAGGACTGGAGCCCGTGCGGAAACGCCCTGGCATGTATATCGGGACCACCGGTCCCCGAGGTCTGCATCACCTGGTTTACGAGGTTGTTGACAATGCCGTTGACGAAGCCTTGGCGGGTCACTGCAGCAATATCGAAGCCACGCTCAATATCGATGGCTCTGTCACGGTCAGCGATGATGGTCGCGGCATCCCGACAGACATCCACCCCCAAACTGGCAAGTCAGCGATCGAAACAGTTCTAACAGTGCTGCACGCTGGGGGTAAGTTTGGCGGCGGGGGTTATAAGGTCTCCGGCGGTCTCCATGGGGTTGGTGTTTCCGTCGTGAATGCCCTCTCAGAATGGCTAGAAGTCACCGTTTGGCGAGAGCAAAAAGCCCATGTGCAGCGGTTTGAGCGGGGAGATGCGGTCACAGAGCTACAGATCTCTGCCGATACCAGCGGTCGTAAAGGCACCCAGGTGAGCTTCAAGCCCGATTCCACCATCTTTACGGTGACGACAGAGTTTGACTATGACACCATCGCGGGGCGGCTCCGGGAGCTGGCCTACCTCAATGCTGGAGTCAGCATTACCTTCACCGATGCCCGTTTGAATCTGCTAAAAGCCTCTGAACCGAGGGTGTCGAAGTTCCATTATGAGGGTGGCATTCAGGAATATGTCGCCTATATCAACAAAGACAAAACCCCCATTCACGATGAGATCGTTTACGTGCAAGGGGAAAGAGATGGCGTCTACTTAGAGGTCGCCCTGCAATGGTGTGTCGATGCCTACTCAGACAATCTGCTGGGGTTTGCCAACAACATTCGCACCATCGATGGGGGTACCCATTTAGAAGGGCTGAAAGCGGTCTTGACCCGTACTCTGAATAATTTTGCCCGCAAGCGCAACAAACGTAAGGACAATGAGTCAAACCTCAGCGGCGAAAATATCCGCGAAGGTCTGACCGGGGTGATTTCGGTTAAGGTGCCGGACCCAGAGTTTGAGGGGCAGACCAAAACCAAGCTGGGCAATACCGAAGTCCGGGGGATTGTCGATTCTTTTGTCGGAAAGATCCTGGCGGAATATCTCGATTTTCACCCCAGCGTGGTGGATTCCGTTTTAGAGAAAGCCATCCAAGCTTTTAACGCCGCCGAAGCTGCCCGTCGGGCGCGGGAACTGGTGCGACGTAAATCGGTGCTAGAGTCCTCTACGCTACCGGGCAAGCTGGCCGACTGTAGTAGCCGCGACCCAAGCGAATCTGAGATTTTCATTGTGGAGGGAGATTCGGCTGGCGGTAGCGCCAAACAGGGGCGAGATCGCCGCTTCCAAGCCATCCTGCCGCTGCGGGGCAAGATTCTCAACATTGAGAAAACTGACGACGCCAAAATTTATAAGAACAATGAGGTGCAGTCGCTGATTACTGCCCTGGGCCTAGGGATTAAAGGCGAAGAATTTAACGAGTCGCAACTGCGCTACCACCGCATCTGTCTGATGACCGATGCCGATGTGGATGGCGCTCACATTCGAACTCTCCTCTTGACCTTCTTCTACCGCTATCAGCGGGCCTTGATTGATCAAGGCTTTGTCTATATTGCCTGCCCGCCCCTCTATAAAATTGAGCGGGGTCGCAATCACTGGTACTGCTATAGCGATCGCGAACGGGATAATCTGATCGAAAATGAATTCCCCTCCAACGCCAACTACACCATCCAGCGGTTTAAGGGCTTGGGCGAAATGATGCCGGTTCAACTGTGGGAAACCACCATGAATCCGGAAAGCCGTACCCTGAAAAAAGTCGAAATTGAAGATGCGGCTGAAGCCGATCGCATCTTTACCGTGTTGATGGGCGATCGGGTCGCCCCCCGACGCGAGTTTATTGAAACCTACGGGTCGCGCCTCAATTTAGAAGACTTGGATATTTAGGCGGTAGCCGGAGGGCTAGCGGTGATCGTGCCCTGACATTCCTTCGGCAGCGTAAAAAAATGTAATGATAGCGCTCATCAAAAGGCCGTAATGTATCGGTTACAGCATTAAAACATTGTTGCGCGCTGGTGCCCGTAGGGTCAGCCTGGACATAAAGTGAGACGTTTTAGGATGAGTAGCAATTTAGCCGCCAAGCTTCGTGAAGGCACCCAAAAAGCCCACACTATGGCCGAGAATGTCGGCTTTGTGCGGTGTTTTCTGAGGGGAGTTGTTGAAAAGAATTCCTACCGGAAACTGGTCGCCAACTTCTACTTCGTGTATTCCGCGATGGAAGAGGAATTGGAGCGCCATAAAGATCACCCGGTGGTCTCCAAGGTCTACTTCCCCGACCTACATCGCAAACAGACCCTAGAGCAGGATCTGGCTTATTACTACGGTGCCAACTGGCGTGAGCAGGTGGCACCGTCCACTGGTGGTCAGCTCTATGTTGATCGCATCCGCGAAATCTCTAATACCCAACCAGAGCTGCTGGTGGGTCATTCCTATACCCGCTACCTCGGAGACCTCTCCGGCGGGCAAATTCTCAAGGGTATTGCCCAGCGTGCTATGAACCTCCTAGAGGGTGAAGGCACTGCTTTTTATGAGTTTGATACCATCACCGATGAGAAAGCCTTTAAGGCGACCTATCGAGCTTCTCTAGACGAGATCGATGTGGATGAAGCGATGGCCGAAGCCATTGTGACCGAAGCCAATGACGCTTTTGGCATCAACATGAAGCTCTTCCAAGAGCTGGAAGGCAATCTCGTCAAGGCCATCGGTCAAATGCTCTTCAATAGCCTCACCAACCGTCGCCGTCGTGGCAGCACCGAGTTGGCTACGGCTGACTAGTTGATTTTAGAGCAGCGATAATCGTTATCGCGTTGCCGCAGATGACTGTTGCAACTGTCTAGGCTGACAGAAAAAGGACTGCTATTTAGCGGTCCTTTTTCTGTAGCATCGCCGCTTGGAAAGCTTTGCTGTCATACTGCAACCATGGATCCCCTTGATGCTGAGCCGCTCCTGCAAGCCCTACAGAGTGACGACGATGTCGCTCGACAGGCAGCCACGGCGGAACTCTGGCGGCGCTGGTATACCCAGAAAGGGGCTTACGGTGCCCATTTATTGGTCAAGAGTCAGAAGCTACTCAATAGTGGCGCGACTCAGGCGGCTGAGGCACTACTCAGTGACTTGATCCGCGACCAGCCTGATTTTGCGGAGGCGTGGAACCGGCGAGCGGTGCTGTATTACTTGGAAAATCGATATTGGCAAGCGATCTCAGATTGTGATCAGGCGATCGCATTAGTGCCCTATCACTTCGGGGCACTCCATGGTCTGGGGCTCTGCCACGCGGCCCTGGGGAATTATTTGGCAGCGATTCAAGCATGGCGACGGGCATTGGTCATCCAACCCCATGGCCTTGCCAATCAACGCCTCATTTTGGAATATACCGCCAAACTCAGCTAGGGACGTTACGCCTTGGCTAGGCAGCCTTTCTTACCCTGCTTTGACGACTCAACCTGTGGCTTGGTCTAGCCTGCATCGGTTGAGTAGATTTTCGATGCAGGCCAGCAACTGGGCTTGACTCCAATTTTGGTAGAGCGTCGCGGCAATAGCGCTGCCCCCTGCGGCCATGCCTTCTTTGACAAATCCTTGCTCATAACAGCGCAGTTGAGCATAGCGCGAGGTTTGAAAAGAGAGTTGGGTCGACATCAGGACGGTGTCACCAATGAGTTTAGCGAGCCCAACGGCATCACTGGTGTCATCTTCAATCACCCACCGGGTGGTGCCCACAACCACCCGCCCAGGGTGCCATCGCAAATGGTAGTATGCTGCGATCGCCCGCGCCAGAGCATACACCGCCAGCATCTGGGTCCCGCCCGCCAGCAGGACACCGCTATAGCAACTGGCGGTGATGGCCATGGCAGCGACCACAATTTGCATGGGATCGCCAATGGCAGCGACCAGCTTTAAGGGATCTATCGGCTCTGTGTCATTTAGCTGAGACTGCCAATGGCTGAGCCCCTTGGCAACAACCTGATGTTTTTGAGCATGGTTACAGGTGGGATGACTGCTATTGACCCGATCACCGGCCGGGATGCCCAAACCTAGGAGCATGGCTAGCGCCGTGGTGGTTCCCCCTACAACACATTCCCCCAGCACCACGTAGCTCCCTGAGGCTTGGCGGCCCAAGCGGTGTCCCCAGCGCTGTCCCTCAAGGAAAAGAGTATTGACGACAGCAAGGGGCAATGCTTGCCCCGAAGTTAGGCATTGGGCCGGTCGCCCCCCTAAATGAATGTGAGGCACGGGCGGTGGAATCGGTAAACCCGCATCAAAAATCCGTAAGGGGATCCGCTGGCTGGCGATTAAGGCTCGGGTAATCCAGGCCGGTGAAATCCCGGCCATTAGGGGCGGCAAGGGATAAATCGGTTGCGCTCGGGGACCGTAATACAAACACTCAGCATCAGCGATCGCAGTGGTGCGGCGATCTATTGGGCTACTGCCCGCCGCTGAAATCCCTGGAATCAAGGCCGTTTCTGTAAATCCTAAAATACAAGCCAAATGAGGCCGATGTCCCCAGTAGCGACGGAGCCATTGCTGTCCTTGAACTGATTGGGTATGCACCCGCAGCATGGTCATGCTTCACTGACTAGCTATCTAAGAGGCGGCGGACCCAACGAGGCGGTGGCGGCATGGCTTCCCCTAATCGCTCCAGCAAAAACCAAGACGCTAAATGCACCGTCAATAAATAGACGACAGAGCTAACCAAAATCATCACACTGGCAGCCCCTTGCACTAGCACCACGTTAACCGTCCCCAGGGCACCGAAGCCCAGCAAACCCCAATTCACCAATTTTTCGATCCCCCACGTTAAAAGCTGGGTGACTTGATTCATGGTGTAGACCCACAGGTCCTCTCCGAGCATGAGAGATAGCAACCAGACCCGCACAAAAAATCCGATGGTATTTAAAATCGAACCAATCCCGATAGAGGCGTACCAAGAGGCCCCCCGTCGCCAGAGCCAGCCCAATTGCACCCCTAGCAAACCGTAGGGAATCAAGAATAGAAGGCTCCGAGGCGGCCCCATCATCACGGCGAGCAGGAGCCCCGCCACCAGGGCTCCCATCCAAGCTGCCCGGTGTCCCCAACGCAGGTAGATGAGGGCGATGGGTAGGGGAAACACAACCCTCAGTAATGGACCTGGAGGAAAGTAAGTATTGACCAACCAAATCAAGCTGGTAGCGCTGGCTAGGAAAGCGGTTTCCACCATCACCAGAGGGCCTACCGCTTTCCGGCTAGGACGCTCTGACGCTGGGGCGGTGGGCTCAGGAGCATAACTCAGAAAAGCCTCAGCCTCAGCCAATTCATCAACCAGTTGAGAAGGTAATTGGCCATCGGTGACGCCCTCGACAGGTTGGTCCCGAGGTGCGTTAGCAGTGGGGTCATGCATTACTCGAACTCACATGAGTAATCGTTCTAAGGCCCCAAGATCAGGGATGCACATTACCTCGCGTTCTCGCGTCAGCAGCCCTTTTTTCTCTAATTTATTTAGGACTCGGGTGACCGTTTCTCGGGCCAAGCCGCTGAGGCTGCTCAGTTCTCGATGGGGAAGGTTAGGAATCTCAACGCCATCATCCGCCTGCTTTCCTTGGCCATCGGCGAGAAAAAGTAAGATATCCGTCACCCGAGAGGTGCTGTCCGACTCCCGTAACCGCAATCGCCGATTGACTTGCCTAAGGCGACGGGCCATCAGCTGAGCGAGTCGAATCCCTGCCGTTGGCTCATTGTGGATTAAATGGACAAAATCTTGAGCTGGCAAATTACCGATTACGGTCGGGGCCAGGGTCATCACATCCGTAGAGCGGGGCACTTCATCCAGTGGTGCCATCTCCCCAAACAACTCACCCTTCCCCAAAATATTGAGGGTCACCTCTTTGCCATCTAAGTTATAGGTGCGAATCTTGACCCAACCATCCAAAATAAAGTAGACCGAACTACCCCAATCATTTTCCAGGAGGATCACCTGATTGGCTGGATGACGCCGCATCACAACTTGAGCAGTCGCCTGTTGGACTACCCCCTCAGGCAAACCGACAAAAAAGGGAGTCTCCTGGATGGGAATGCCAGTGAAAGTAGTATCGCGGGAGCCGTAGCGAGCATCCATTGACAATAACGGCAATCGTTTTAAAGAGTAGACACAGGTAAAGTACCAACCCTAATGACGGGAAACTATCCTTAAAGACCAAAAATAGAGTCCAGCACAAACATTATTAAATCTGTTTGTCTCACCATGGATATGGAGCTTAACTATACCATCATCACTTGGTGGGGCGAACTTGCTGCCCAAGCAGGCTCACTTTTATCTATGGTGTGGTTCCTCACCAGGCATAAAACTGAGTTCAGGGACATCATAGTTTGTTGCAGTTTATAACCTTTTTCAGGGTAACTGTCCTACACTTTGGGCAACTTGCCTGTTTAAGCACAATCTGTAGTGAGTCCGGGCACCCTAAACACCATAAAGCAACGGTTAGGGGAAGTCGTCACAGCAATTGACGATTGGCTTTGGGCAAGCTGATGAACACCCCCATGGGGGTTTCTTGTTAAGGTCTCTGGAGATAGGGTTTCAACTGTGACTGCGCGACAAGCAAAACTTCAGGCGCTCATGACCGAGATTGAGGCCCTCCTTGGGAAAGCCAGCCCCCGATTGCCTTGGGTGATGGCGGGTGAGGCAGGTCAACAACGGCGTGTTTTAGAAGAAACCTATCAATACCTCAAGGCACTGCCGAACGCCAATGCTCAAGGCGGATGGGGAGGCATTGAGCCAGCCCCTGGTGGGCTCACCCCTGATCCTGTCGATCCCAATCTGCTCGGGGGTAGTACCGAAGCAAAAAGCCAGCAGATTCTCCAAGCCTTACTGCAGGAGATGCAGTATCTGCGATCGCAAACCTTGCAGCCCTTACGCACAGAAGTAATGGCCTTGCAGCAACAGCGTGAGCAGCTCCTCAACGAAGTACGGCAGTTAGATCAGCAACGGCTACAGGGTACCGCTCAACCTGCCGCCAATGCTTTGCCACCGCCGTTGGTCGATGAACTAGTGGAACGGCTGCGAGAGGCATTGCTCAACCAACTGCGCCCCCAGTTTCAGTCACCCCCATCGTCGCCTCAGCAAACTGCCGCCCTATACGGCAACACCGGGCCTTCTCCCTTAGAAGAGGGGAGTGATCTACCGCAGCTCCACCCCCAACAACGCCTAGAGCAACTGCGCCATATTCAGGCTCAGACAGACTACATGTTGCTCAAGCTTGATACCAATCTCCGGGCCGTGTTTGAGTCTATGGAACAAAGTATCCAGAGCTACCGAGACTCTCTACACCAGGGTCTAGACAGCATGCACGGTCTAGGGCAACAGGGGGAGGTCATCTTTAAGACCCTCGTCAACCACCTAGCCCAACAGTTGGGTCAAGAGCAAACCGCTTATTTAGATGCCGCCGCCACCGCTATCCCGCCCCAATCCCACTTGGCTGCGGTCCCTCAAGACAATGCCCTAGAAAACGCCGATATTGTCGTTGCAGACCTTGAAGATTGGCGCGATGAAGCGGAAATCAATCCAGAGGTGGCTGACAGTGCATTGTCCGACGATCTGCCACTGTCCATTGATTTAGACGATTTAGATTTAGGAGAGGCGTTGGATGGGGATGAAGACATCACCCTTTTCCAGTTGGATGAGGAGATCACCCAACTACAGTTGGATGACGATGCCATCGATCCAGAGGACAGTGCAACTCGCATCCAACCGGATGAAGAGACCCTAGTACAGCGAGAGCCCCTACCCTGGCCAGGTATCCCTGGAAAACAAAATTTCTCCGCTGCTGGGGGCACAAAACCCACGGAAGCACGCAATGGGGATGGCGAGGCGGCCAATACCGAAATTGATGCTCTATACGAGAGCCTTTTCGGAGAGTCCGAAGAAACGCCGACCCCCAGCGACCCCGAAACCATTGCCTCAGAACCGTTAGTCCCTGATGAGCCAATTGTTCAGGCCCTATTTGAAACCGATGCTGCTCCCAACGATGCCCCAGCAGCAGAAGATATCGTCGATCTAGCCAATGCCATTGATGACCCAATTCTCCCTGCGAGCGATCCCTTAACGGCTACAGAGACAGGGGAGATAACGGTTGAGGAGACCACTCTCGACTTAGCGGCTCTCGATCAAAGTCTGGGGCTATTTGAGATGCCTGCGGCGATCGCAGATGTCGTCCCAGAGACTTTCTCAGACACCGCCGCAACGCCCACCTTAACTGACCTAATTGGTGCTGACGAAACTCCTGAGCCCCAAGCCTCTTCCACCGGAGCAGAACCCTTAGAAGCCAATACGATTGAATCCTTAGCAGATCTCTTCCCTACGGCTAACGAGGCAGCGACGCCGCTCTTTGAAGGTCTGTCCCCAGACCTAGAGATGGATGAAGACAGCTTTATCCCCGCACCCTCCGACGAAGATCTACTCAGCAACCCGCCAGGTGCCACCCCTTGGGATCCAGAACTCAGGCTCACCGCAGATGCCCTCGATCAACTGAGCGTTGACCTCTTAAACCTTGAAGGCATCTCCGCCGATTCCCCTGGGGATAGCGGGGAATCATCAGCCTCGGTTTCGGAGCCTGAGACCCAGATCAATTCAGTCCCAACCTCTGTAGATGAGCCACTCAGCTCGCTCCAGGCATTGAATACGGTAGACGAGCCGAGCCCCGAGCCAGCAATATCATCCTTAACCTTTGGCTCAGAAGAGCTAGAGCCAGGGGAACCAGAGCCAGGGGAACCAGAGCCAGAGTCGCTTGATTTTGCAGCGCTTGAAACCAGTGAATCTACCGACAACGCGCCCACGGACATCTCCCCCAATGAGGGTTTGGATATCTTTGATCTAGAGGCCCTAGACCCTCAAGAGCCTGAATTGCCCACCGCTGTCACTCCCGTGGTGGATGAGGTCATCAACCTTGCCCCTGACGATTTATCCCTGCAAGAGCTTTCCTTAGAGCTGGACTGGAACATCGCAGAGACTCCAGCATCCCCCGCCATTGATGATCCATACAATATCGATGGCCCGGTTAGTGACTCGGGTGATCAATCTTTGGAGTTGGATAATGATTGGACATTTGAAGCGCTGCCCTTAGGGGATGACGTCCCTGAAGCGGATGCCACGAAAGCCGATGCCACCCCACCAGCGGACACCACCACAGACACCTCAGACTTAATAACATCCTGGGCAGCCGATATCTCCCCAGAGGCCGATGCAAGTGAGATACCACTCGCTCCGGAAACCGATTTCCTATCAACCTCCCTAGATAGCTTTGTCGATGAGCTGTTGACCGAGTCAACGGGAGCCTTACCAGCGCCGCCCGAACCGCTTTCCCTAGGAGACAATAGCGCTGGTCTGTCCTTCGACGATATTTCCTTTGATTTAGATTTACCCTCCGTTGCCAAAAACTATGTTGACGAAGAGGTAACGCCACAGGCGGATCGAGCGTTGGTTGTGCCGCAGCCAGAGATCACCCCGCAACCTTCCTTACCGGTGGATGATGGCCTGAGTCTCGATAGCTTTGATCAAGACTTCAACTCAGCTCCCGACCCAGGAACAGAGACGGACTCAGATACCTTAGACAGTTTCTCCTTAGGAGATTTAGACCTCAACCTCAACCTCGATCTCGAAACCGATCTGCGCCTTGAGTCACCCCCAACCTTCGAGCCCCCCCCAACCATTGAGGATGATTTCTTTGATGATCAGTTGACGGTCAAAACCAGTAATGCTGCCCCGCAGGACGGTTCAAAAATTACGACGCTGGAATCCTTGGATGATTTGGAATTGTTTGCACCGGTAAAAGGCAACGAACAGGATGTCGAACCGAGTTCTGGCGACAAAGAGAGTGCCTCAAAAATTACGACCCTAGAATCCCTAGGGGATTTGGAATTATTCACCACCACGGAATCAGCAGAACCCTTAACAACGCCCCAAGTGGATGATGGGATCGACCTGTTTGGTGATCAGGAGAAAACGATTCCTGAAGACCCGGCAGCCAGCAGGGAATCGACCGCTACGATTCCCCTCTCCCTGGGGAGCTTAGATTTGTTTCCCAATGATGGGCCGTCAATGCCAGAGGAGGATACGAGCGAACCGTTAAGGCTTGACGACCTAGACCTGTTCGCAGCGGAGCGCAAGGCTGATGAGTACCCTCCCCAAGCTGAAAGCGCTGACCAAGACCCCATTGAACTCTTCCCTAATGATGAAGTTGCACCTGGGAACAATGCTGAGCTCGACTTGTCAGATCCTGGATTGCTGGATTTATTTCCCCCCTTAGGGCCAGAGACCACCCCTCCCGCTTCTGCTGATTTGTTCAGTAACGATCATGAAGATAGGGTTGATCGCGAATTCTCCCAAAGTCCAAACAGGGAGGCATCCACTGAAGGTTTTACAGAACCTGACCCAGCGCTGACCCTAGAGACATTGCTAGCCCTCGATGAGCCAGAGCCCACCTTGCCCGATGGGCTAACGTTCGACCATGATCTGGAGTCAGAACTAGGTCCATCTGAGGGATTGGATCCCCTCGATGAACTGGATAACGCTCTGGAAACCTCACCACCCGATCTATCGTTCGAAGCCTTAGAACTGGCTCCAGAGGATACCGATATTCTCTCCAGTTTTCAGTCAGCATCTATTGTCGCCCCTGTCGTGGAGGCCGTTGAACGCAATGCTCAACTGGTCGCTCAAGATCAGTCTGAGGGGCTTACGGCTCAACCGCAGGATCCGTCTGGGGGAAGGTCTACGGCACCAGAGCAGGACTGGTTTTTGGGCATTGATTTTGGCACGACTGGCATCTCAGCCGTATTAATGAACCGTTTTGATGGCCAGGCCTATCCCTTGTATTGGACTGATACGGGGATTGCTAGCACCACCGCTGAACCCCTCTTTCGTCTTCCAACAGTGGCTGTCTTTAATGGCGCGGATGGGGACACTGCCGAGTGGCGCTTAAGTGCGACTGGCCCCAGCGCATTGACCCTTAACTGGCAGGGGGAGTCGTCCAATGCAGCACGATCAAGACTAGCGACTCAACTTAAGGCTTGGTTGGCCGTAGGGATTCCGTATCAAGAGGGGCAGGGCAATGAACACCCTCAACTACAGTGGTCTGAGCACGATACCCTGTCACTACATCAGGTTTTGGCCGCGACCCAAGCCTTACTCAGCCCCCTCAGTCAACTGAAGATGAACCGTGGCACTACTGCCGCCGGTCTGGATGGGATTCCGATTGGTGCTGCCGGTCTGGATGAAGCCCATTTGCAGCGGGCTTTGCAACAATTACAGGGGGTCGTTGTGGGGCATGGCACCCTGGCCTCAGATACGTATCGCATTAATCTGCGAGAGGTGATTTTAGCAACCCAACTGGTTGAGTCGGCCAGCCAAGTCCTGTTTGTGGAGGAGGCGATCGCTGCTGTCCTCTCTGGTCTCCCCGATCCCAGCCTGCCCCTTGAACCCCAAGGCAGCCAAACCCAAACCCTCTACCAATGTCATTGGCAGGGGGGAACCGTGATGATCAATGCTGGGGCTAGCGGCACTGACTTGGGCATCGTCAATTTGCCCAACCCCCTCAGTGCCTTGAGTCGCGAAGATTTTACGCTGCGGAGTCTGGCCTATGGTGGTGATGCCCTTGATTTAGACATCATCAGCCAGTTATTAGTCCCCGCTGACCGTCGCCAACCCCGTACCCCAGGAGCGTCTAAAACCTCCCAAGGCATTACCTGGGACTGGCAAGCCGCATCCCCCGAAGTCCAAAATGGCCGGTGGGAAACCCTGGGATTAGAGGCCCTTGATCTGCCCCGCTTAGCCGAGCCCGATCTAGCGGCTCGCATTCGGCTCAGGCAGTGCTTAGAATCCTCACCCTTGGGCCAAAGCCTCTTAGAAGCCGCTCGCCATGGCAAGCTGATTTTGCAAAATCAAGCGCAGTTTCATCTGGAATTGGGTGATCAATCCTGGCGGGTGCTGAGGCGGGATCTAGAAAGTCGGATTTTGGTGCCTTACATTCAACGGATTAATCAGCACCTGAATGCGCTCATGAGTGAAACGGGTCTGTCTTCCCAGGGCATACATCAAGTGATTTGCACCGGCGGAAATGCCTCCTTTGCCACCATTGCCCGTTGGTTGCGGCAAAAGTTTCCCAACGCCACCATTATTCAGGATACTTACCCGAGCAATCGCCCCCCAAGCTGTAGCCGTGTCGCCTATGGTTTGGTCAATCTATGTCGCTATCCCCAAGCCCTAGATGGCCCGCGTCACCAGTACAGCGATTACTTTTTGCTGCGAGAAATTTTGCAGGTCATTCCTGACCAACCGATGCCCCTACAGGGAATCATGCATTTGTTGGATCAGCAGGGCGTTAATACCGAGGTCTGCCACCAACGAATTCTAGCGATCTTAGAAGGTCATCTGCCCCCTGGGTTGTTGCCAGACATGGCGGGGCGATCGCACCTTAATGCCGCCAGTTTAGAGCGCGACAGCTATCTGACTTTAATGACTGACGTGCTCTTTAAGCGGCAATCTGGTCAAATTTATGCGCCCAATGTTGATGCCTGCCAACGCATGGCAGCCCATTTGAACACCTTAATGGCAGACAAGCAACAATCGTTAGCAGAGCCGCTCTTGGCACAATTGGTCACCGCATAACTTGGTCACCGCATAACATCGCCTTTAGACACAATAGAATTCAGTAATGAATCCTCCTTTGTGATGCCTTCCCCTTCCTCCGGTATGGCCTTCTATAGCAGTCGCCAGTCCGGTTAGGACAAGACTGCGAGCCACTTTGCTTATGTGCTGAGGATCGGAGCGATTCTAGGTGTCTTAAGCAAAGTGGCCAGCGCTATATGTAGAACACCCTGAACGATGGACTGGGATACATCAAGTTCACTCACCTTGATGATCTAAAAATGAGCCCAGGGAAACGGCGATCGCGCCCCAACACCATCCCCCGCTATCCTTTGATACTCTGTGCCAGCCTGGTGAAAAACCCAATGAACTTAGGGGCGTTATGTCGCACCGCCGAAGTTCTGGGCCTAGGGCCATTGGTGTTGCCCCATTTAGATGTGATGGAGAACTGGCAATTTCGCCAACTGGCGGCGTCGGCCCATCACTGGCAGCCCCTCACCGCTTGCGCCCCCAGCAGCTACCGCAATGGTTGGACCAACAACGGGCTGCTGGCGCGGCCTGCTGGGCATTAACGGCCCATCCCCAAGCTCAGCACTTACCAGACTTTACCTTTCCTCGGCGCACCGTTTTGGTACTGGGACAAGAGCTGACCGGCATTCCCCCAGGGGTGTTAGAGCACTGCGAGGGGGCCATCTGGATTCCTCAATTGGGCCAAGTGGAGTCCCTAAATGTCCATGTGGCTGGGGCGATCGCCGCCTACAGCTACCTCTGCCAGCAGGGATTTGCGTGATTACACCCGGTAGCGGTGATCACCCCAATCAAACGCTGACTTCTCTGATGACCGTGCTCGATTCTTCCAGGCCACGTCCTTCCCGTAGGTACCGGGTCGCCAAGCGGCGGTGGCGGCTTTGGGATGATTGGGGCCAGCACCGTCCTGGGCAACGGTTTGTAGACGGCTGATTTCGGTCAGGGCGGTGGACCAATCTAGATCAGGGCGATTAAAGGTGGTCTTCAAGGCGTCTAGTACCGCTTGGGCTTCACCATTGCCATGCAAATCGAGGGGGTTAGACAACCGGAGCGGGTCCACCTGAACTGCCGCCAAGGCCTGACGCACCGCCTCTAAAATTTTGGCCTTAAATTCCCGTTGAGCCCGTTTCCGTTGATAACCCAAACCCTGGGTACTGGACGCATAGAGCGCTGGCAGACGGTTGAGGGCATAGGTCTCGACTTCTGCCCGCTTGATAAATCGCAGCACCCGAGGGGGCAGCGCGGCGAGTTGGCGATCCACTTCATCGGCAACCAAGTCTTCCATGACATTGGTATAGACCTGATCGGGTTGGGGTTGGACGGGAACAGAAATTGCGTGGACCATTGCGTTAACTGTACTTGAAGGAACAATCCTGATAGCTCAGAGCAGGCAGTAGCTCAAACAACACCGTATCCACCAAGGGAAAACACGTTGCAAATGCTACCTCCTACTCAGTAATCTAATCGAAACCTCCTAAAATGCCAAGGCATGCTCCGTACCTTTACGGATTCTTTATTGCATCGATACTTACACCAGGATTTCCTTTACAGGAACTTGATGTCGCTACCGACACGTCAAGGACGGGTGATGCCCAGATCACGAATGCCCTGTTGTAGGGCCAGAGCAGTCTCTGGATTGGTTTGTTGGTAGAGAATAATTGCCCGTTGAAACGACTCCAGACTTTCCGGCAACTTACCTAGCTTGAAGAGGACAACCCCTAGATTTTGATACGCTTCAGCATAGGCGGGGTTGAGTTTAATGGCCTGGGTATAGGCGGCAATGGCCGGTTCGAGGTAGCCCCGAGCCCGATGCGCCACCCCGAGATTGTAATGGGCGACAGCAAAATCGGGGGCAATGGCCACCGCTTGCTCAAAGCAGGCGATCGCCCCCATTACATCCTTCTGGCCCTTGAGCAAACTCCCGAGGTTAATGTAGGCCCCCAACTTGAGGCGATCTAGAATCGGCTGTTCCAGGGCGGTTCGATAGTGCTGCTCGGCTGAGGCCAGATCATTGACAGATCGGTCCGCTAGCCCCAAGTGATAGTGCAGCTCATAGGTGGTGCTGGGGTCAATGGAGTCACCCCCAAGACCCTGGTCTAATAAAATGCGGCCCTTTTCCCAATCCCCCGCTTGGCCGTAGAGCGCCCCCAGTTTGTTGCAAATGTAGGGATCATGGGGATGATCGGCCAGATAAGCCGCCATCAGAGTTTGGGCACGATTAAATTTGTCTCGCTGGGCGATGGCCGTGGCTTGGTAGCCCGTATGCTCTAGCACGGTCTCAGCGAGGGTCACCACTTGCCAAGTAGTATCTGGCTGCAGCAGCGCCGCCACGCTGTCATCAACGGTCTCGTGATAGGGGCGCGTGAAACGAATATCAGCACGGTTACGAAACAGGCGGGACACCGCCGAGTAGGGAGATTGCTCCGCCCCCAGTTCATGGCGAAGCACATTCACCATCAGGATGGAGGCTAAATCTTTGTCGCCCAAGGATTCACCCGACCGCACCCGTTTGAGCAGGGCTTGACCCGCAACGGTGAGGACCTCATCGGCATCCAGTACCAAAATCCAATCGCCGGTGGCGTAACCCAGGGAAACATTGCGGGCCGCTGCAAAATCATGGGTCCATTCATAGGTAAAGACCTGAGCCCCAGCCGCCTCGGCTACTTTTACCGTGTCGTCAGTAGAGCCCGTATCCACCACGATCATTTCATCCACATGGGCAGCCACGCTATTGAGGGCCTGGGGCAGTTGGGCCGCCTCATCTTTGACAATCATGCAGAGGGAAAGGGTCATGGGCATCTTAGTTACCAAGAATTCCTAGGGTTTGGTGGGCTTTGATTAGGGCCTGACGCACCTGATCAAAGCCGGTACCGCCGATGCTGTTGCGGGCTGCCACGACTTGGCGAGGGGCGATCGCCCCATAAATATCCGCTTCAAAGGCGGGGTGTAGGGCTTGCCATTCCTCTAGGGACAAATCCTTCAGCAATTTGCCCGCCTCTAACGAGGTGCGCACCACTTGACCCACCAGGTTATAGGCTTCTCGGAAGGGCACGCCTTTGGTGGCCAGATAATCGGCCACATCTGTAGCGTTCGAAAAATCTGCGGCGACGGCTGCGGCTAACCGTTCGGGGCGAAAAGTGATCCCTTCTGAGATCAAAATCGTCATCGCCTCCAGACACCCCTGCACGGTGATGACCGTATCGAAGAGGGGTTCCTTATCCTCTTGTAAGTCTTTGTTGTAGGCCAGGGGCAGCCCCTTCATCATCACCAGCAAACCCTGCAAATGGCCAAAGACCCGACCGGTTTTGCCCCGTACCAGTTCCGGTACATCGGGGTTTTTCTTTTGGGGCATGATGCTAGAGCCGGTGGAGCAATTGTCTTTCAGGGTGACAAAGCCAAACTCCTCCGATGCCCACAGAATGATCTCCTCCGACAAGCGGGATAGATGCACCAAAATCAGGCTGGCAGCACAGGTAAATTCGATCGCAAAGTCGCGATCGCTGACCCCATCCAAACTGTTGTGATACAGGCGATCAAAGCCCAGTAGCTCAGCGGCATAGGTCCGATCAATCGGAAAGGTTGTGCCCGCGAGCGCCCCACAGCCTAGGGGCGACATATTCACCCGGCCCAGCACATCCCCCAACCGTTCCCAGTCCCGCTGGATCATTTCAAAATAGGCCAGCAGGTGGTGGGCCAAACTTAAGGGTTGAGCCCGTTGTAGGTGGGTATAGCCGGGAATCAGCGTATCTATATGGGCTTCCGCTTGGGTCAGCAGTGCTGTCTGAAACTGGCGCAATTGGGTGCGAATCTGTTCAATCTGGTCCCGCAGGTAGAGACGAATATCGGTGCCCACCTGATCATTGCGGGAGCGGGCCGTGTGGAGTTTTTTAGCCACGTCCCCCAAGATTTCCACCAAGCGATGCTCCACCGCAAAGTGAACATCTTCATCTTCGACGCTGGGGTGAAACTGCCCCTGGCGATACTCAGTCCGAATCTGCTCCAGTCCCTGCACCAAAACGTCCCCCTCTTCTGGGGTAATGATGCCGGTTTTGGCTAACATCCGGGCATGGGCCACAGAACCGGTTAAATCATATTCGAGCAGGTGGATGTCAAAACTAATGCTGGCATTGAACAGTGCGATCGCGGGGTGCAGAGCAGATTCAAATCGCTGACTCCAGGTTTTAGGGGCAGGGGCGTTGACCAAACTTCAAATACTCCGTGGCGTAGAACAAAAAATCGGGATCACTTATATGTGGTCATCCCTCGGAATACGTAGCCGATCACGATGCCAATAATCAATGCCCAGACCTGACCCGAGTCAATAAAGTTTTTGAATACAGCTCCCAAATCTCCCATGATGTCTTGGTCAAATTGCTGAGCCAAAACCACAGCTTGGGTGTTCTGGGCTGGGACTGCGGCGGTGAGCGTGACTAGGGATGGGGCCTCAACATTTACGGTTGAGACGACGGCAATTCCATCGGGCTGCATTGGATTAACTCCCAGGGTAAAAAACGGTGAAGGAACGGGCCTGCCCAAAATATACACCAGCATTCAGGACGACCCAGGGGCCAAATTCCCCTAAAGGGGTTGCTTTGCTGGCAAACCCACTGTCCGAGGAAAATCATCGGGGGTAGTTCTGACCTTACGCAGATAGACACAATGGCGAATGCCGCCCGTCAGAGGGGTTTGCCAGGGTTGCACCGTCAGGATCTGGCCCCCCAGTTGATTCAGCTTGGGGGCCAGGGTTTCGGTGTCGGCATCTGACCATTGCCCCCGATAGAGCACGGCAATGCCCCCTATTCGCACCAGCGGCAGGGCATATTCAGCACAGGTCGAAGGGGGGCCGACGGCCCGCAGCAGCGCCAAGTCATACTGCTCTCGATGGCTGAGCTGATGGCCAAAGTACTCGGCTCGATCGGCGATCGCCCTGACATTTCCCAAGGCCAATGACTCGGCAGCGGCGGCCAAAAATCGAACTTTTTTCTGGGTGGAATCCAGCAGGGTCACCTGCCAATCAGGCTGCACTATCGCTGCCGGGAACCCCGGCAACCCCGCCCCAGTGCCAATGTCTAGCACGGCTTTGATGGGGTACTGAGTCACCCATTCGGGTTGATCATCGGGAGGTAAGAGCCAAGGAGCCAACCCCGTGAGGGAATCCCATAGATGCTTTTCCAAAAAGTCAGCCGGTTCAATGATGCGGGTCAAATTCAAAGACTGGTTGGCTTGCCAGATCAATTCGTACAGCGCTTGGAACTGCTGAATCTGCGGCTCTGTGGGCTGCCACCCCAGGCTACTTTGCCACGGGAGTGGGGTGGCCGATAGCTGGGCGGGCGTTTCAACGGTCGTCATGCCACCTCCTCAGCAACGGTTTTCTCCATCTCCTTGAGTTCTCCGTGGTGGAGACTCCAAACGCGATCGGCTAGGCCCATCAACTCACTCGCATCGTGGGATACCACTAATAAACTCCAATTTTGCTTCAACTGTTGCAGCAGGCTAATCACCTGTCGCCGCATCGACCAATCCAGGCCAGCGGTGGGTTCATCTAGCAGCAAGAGATAGGGCTGGCGGATGAGTTGCACCGCTAGGGCTAAACGGCGCTGTTGTCCCCCACTCAGGGTATGGGGCTCAGCGTCTAGGGAGAGATGGGATAAGCCCACCGCATCGAGGGCTTCATGGATGCGATCTCGGGTAAGTTCAGGATGGCCCAACCGCAGTTCCTCTAAAATATTGTGACCGCAAAAATGCCGCTCCGGAAACTGAAACACCAACCCCGCCAACTGCTGCAGCGCTTCGGGCAATAACACCTGTTGCCGCCATCGCACCTCCCCACCGGTAGGATAGGCAAGCCCCGCCAAAATTTCGAGCAGAGTGGTTTTGCCCGACCCACTCGGCCCCACCACCAAGCCCATTTCCTGGGGAGCCAGTTGAAGATTGATCGCCTTTAAAATCGGCGTCGGGCTAGCGGCTGGATGGTAGACCAAATTATTCAGAGACAACATGATTAAGCCGTGACAGAGTCAAGTCAGGGCTGACGCCCCAGCCCCTCCAACTTAGCCCGGAATGTCCCCTGTCGGAGCCGTATTGTGGAGAAGTAGCGCCCCCTAGCAGCCCTTGTTTGGGAACCCAAGCGCACCAAACACGTCCCAAAAACCCTAGGGTCAAAACAGCATTCGTTCTGGAAGCTGGTCGCAGAGTTCTGTCATCAGTCGCCTGATCCAACAGCAATTTGCTGAGCTTTAAACCCCGATCTTTAAATGCCCTGAAGTGACGATTCCATAGCCACAATGAACATTTCCACCCCCTTCACCCATCGTTGGCACCCCGCCCTAATGCGGGGAATCAAGCGGCTGGGCTTAGCCCTCGCGGGTACGAGCACTGTGATGCTGCAACTG
This sequence comes from uncultured Leptolyngbya sp., assembly GCA_964353225.1. GTDB lineage: Bacteria > Cyanobacteriota > Cyanobacteriia > Phormidesmidales > Phormidesmidaceae > PCC-6406. Next base: position 13,609 of record CAYGVA010000003.1, on the reverse strand, counting down.
GGTAGTCTCCCGGCCTTGGCAGGCGATCCCTTCCGCATCAGCAACCCCAGCAGCGACATTAATAACAACACCGAGGAGGCGTTCTACGCCATCTTTCGAGATGGGGACTACGTCACCGCCGAGACCCTGCTAATGGCGGCAGATGCCACCGCAGAAGATCCCCTACACCATGCCATGCTGGCCTCCTTGGCATACCTCCAAGGCGAAGCGGGACTGCCTGAGTTGCTAGATAGAGCCGAACTCACCCAGGCTGCCGCCGCCGACTTAATGGCAACGGATCGGCTCAGGGGCAACCTTTATGGTGCTGTCGGCATCTTTCTAGAAGGGGCTCATGTGCTGCAAACCCAAGGGATTGCCCGGGGCACCCCCCGCGCCCTGGGGATGCTACAGGAGGTCTTTGACAAAATGGATGCCGCCGAGGACATTAATGCTAACGATCCAGAACTCAGCCTCATTAAGGGGTTTATGGATCTGCTGCTGGCGGTGAATCTACCCTTTGCCAATCCCGAAGATGCCATCGCCCGTCTCCGCGACCATGGGAGCCCCACCTATGTCGCTCAACGGGGCATTGCCGTAGGCTATCGCGACCTGGGTGAGTATGACAAAGCGCTGGATGCAGTAAATTCGGCTTTAGCTGCCGTTGATGCTGCCAAAGCAGGAGACAACACCAACCCGGACTTACTACAGCTGAAGGCTCAGATTCTATGGGGGTTGGGGGATGCACAAGGGAGTGCAGCCGCCTATGACGAAGCCTACAGCTATAGCGCTCAACTGCCTGAGGCCACCGCCCAGCGGATCATTTTTGATCGCTGCATTGTTCAAGGCAACCCCGGCAATACCTGTGCTCGCGAAGCCGGATACAACTAGCGGCACGCCTCCATTTAAGACTGACGCCTCAATAACTGAGCCGCAGGTCAGAGGTATGAACCCTCGTTCCATGCTCTGAACCGAGGCTCAGTTATTGAGGCCGTCCATTTTGGGGATCGTCGTTAGACAATGGACGAGTTCCTCCACGTTTTTTTGAAATCCATGGCAACCCTGCTTGTCACCAATATCCACACCCTGGCCACGATGAATGACGAGCAGCAGGAGATTCGCCACGGGGCACTGTTCGTGCGAGACAACGTGATTGAGCAGGTGGGCACCGTTGATGAATTGCCCCAGCATGCCGACGAGATTTTAGATTTGGGCGATCGCCACGTCGTTTTACCGGGCCTCGTCAACACCCACCACCATTTTTTTCAAACCCTGACACGGGCCGTCCCAGGTGCCCAAAATCAAGAGCTGTTTGGGTGGCTCAATACCCTGTACCCGATTTGGTCCAACCTCACGGCGGAAATGCTGGCGATCGCAGCCCAGATGGCCGCCGCAGAATTACTGCTCTCCGGTTGCACCACCGCCAGTGACCACCATTACATCTTCCCCAATGACTGCACCCTAGATGCCGAAATCCAGGCGGTACAAGCAATGGGGCTGCGGTTCCATGCCAGTCGCGGTAGCCTTACCGTCGGTAAGAGCCTAGGGGGCTTACCCCCCGATCTGGTCATCGAGTCAGAAGCCTTTGTCCTGAAAGACTCGCAGCGATTAATCGAGACCTACCACGATGCTGAGCCCTACGCCATGGTCCGCATCGTGCTGGCCCCCACCTCCCCTTTCTCAGTCACCCCAGACCTGATGCGAGAATCGGCGGCCCTGGCCCGGTCTTATCCCAACGTGCAGCTGCACACCCACCTGGCAGAAAACAATAACGACGTGGCCTATAGCCTGGAAAAGTTTGGCCTATCCCCTGAAGACTATGCGGAGTCCGTCGGGTGGCTCGGGGAGGATGTGTGGCATGCCCATTGCGTTAAGCTCAGCGATCGCGCCATCGCCCAATTTGCCCGCACCGGCACCGGCGTCGCCCACTGCCCTTGCAGCAATATGCGCCTCGCCAGTGGCATTGCCCCCCTCCGCAAACTCATAGATCAGCAAGTACCCGTGGGCCTAGGGGTGGATGGCTCCGCCTCGAATGACAGCAGTCACCTACTCCAAGAAGCCCGCATGGCCCTTCTCCTGGCCCGCGTCAAGGAGGAAGACCCCGCCGCCCTCACCGCCCGAGAAGCCCTGTGGGTAGCCACCCGTGGCGGCGCGAAGGTGCTAGGCCGACCCGACATCGGGGCTTTAGCCCCAGGCATGGCCGCAGACTTTATCGCTATCAACCTAGATCGCCCAGCATTGGCAGGGGCACATCATGATCCAGTCGCCGCCCTGATTTTTTGTCAGATTGATCGAGTAGACCACAGTTTTATTAATGGTCAAGCGGTGGTCAACTCCGGCGTTTTGCTGACCAGAGACCTCCCAGACTTAGTTGCCACCCACAATCGACTAGCCCAAAAACTTTTAGCAACCCCCTAAAAGGGGGATCTTTATCGTATCTTCGTAATCAAGGGGGGATGGGGGATGGTATTTATTGGGGACGGTATTTAAAGATTAGGTGAACCTAGGGGTGATCTACCCCATCAGCGGCACAAACTCGTTAAGTTTACGGATGTAGCGAGTCTTATGGTGCGCAACATCCCATTTGAGGTGTAGCGCTGCTGTTATTGAACGCCCAGATACCAGGACACACCTAATTAGCCCGTGGTTTCCATAATTGCTCCATGACGCTCAGGCAATGCTGGATTAGCTCCCGAACGTTCCGAAACCGGGCTATTGGGGGGCTCAGATCCAGGCAAATGTGGCGCATTGGCCTTGACCGATGGCAGCAGCATCGGAACCAACGGATACATATCGGGTGCTACTACCTGCCTGAGGGCGATGACTTCTATGCATTGGAAAGTGTTACTCAACGAAGCCATTGAGCGTGCCCGCCGGGGGGAACCTTCAGAAGCAATAGATCTATTTGATCAGGTGCTACGGCTACAGCCAGATTACGATAAGGCTTACTACAATCGGGGCTGTGCCCAAGACGAGTTGGGCAATATCGACGCTGCGATCGCGGATTTCTCCGCAGCCCTCAAGATCAATCCCCAATACTTTAACGCCTACATCAACCGAGGTAATCTTTATCGACAGCAGGGGCAGTTTGGCTATGCCATCGCGGATTTTGACTGTGCCCTACAACTGCAACCCAAGTCGGCCAAAGCCTATGGCGGGCGGGGCTTAGCTTACCTAGAACAAAATCTTTACAAGGCAGCGATCGCAGATTTCACCCAAGCGATCCAACATCATTCTCGCTTTGCCAAGCTTTACCTGTGGCGAGGGTATGCCCAGCTTCAAATGGCGCTCCCCCGCAAGGCGATCAAGGACTTCAACGAGGCCCTAGCGCTCGATAACACCTTGGCAGATGCTTATCACAGCCGAGGGTTAGCTTACGTAGATCTGGGCAACTTTTACCAGGCGATCGCCGATATGAACCAAGCCCTTGAGGTCAATCCGGTGTTGGTGGAGGCCTACGGCAATCGGGGCATGTTGCGCTCTAAGCTCGGAGATACCGAAGGAGCCTTAGCTGACTATCAACGGGTGATGACTTTAGTGCCCCTATGGCAGGGACATGAATCAGATGCATCTGCCACCTTGACGGGCATTGCCCAAAGCTATGAAAAAACCCTGGCCCTGCCGCTGCGGATCGCAGAGCTATACACCAACCGAGGAACCCTCAGGGCGGAATTGGGGGATGCGGATGGTGCCATCTCTGACTACACCATGGCCCTAGAGCTAGACCCTGACAAGGCTCGCACCTATAACAATCGAGGCTTGGTCTGTTGTCAAAGGGGTTGCTATGAAGAAGCGATCGCCGACTTTAATGCCGCGTTAGAACGAGACCCCAACTACGCCGCCGCCTACAGCAATCGGGGTAATGCCCAGTACCAATTGGGGGATATCGTAGCGGCGATCGCCGACTTTAGTCGCGCCCTAGAGCTAGATACCAACTTAGCCGAAGCCTACCTCAGTCGCGCCAAGGCCCGCGCCGCCACCCAAGATGCAGAAGGGGCAGTGAATGACTACCAGCAAGCCATTCAGTTGCGACAGCAACAGTGCATTGCGCTGCATTAATCGCTTACTCCATCCGTTCCCGTTAATCAGCCCTTTGGCGAAGGGGCTGATTAACAGACTGAATTAATCGTGTGCCGTGGTGAGAACCATCAAAAAAGCGGGAGGCAATTAGGCCTCCCGCTTTTTTGATCAATGAAGCTTTCAGTTGACTAACTTAAGCAGCTTGGGACTTGCGCTTAGAGGCGGCAAACACCCCACCCACAGCAACCAAACCCAGTAACGTTGCAGGTTCAGGCACAGACTCATTGTCTTGAGGATCTTCGATGAAGAACTCATAGTTGCCCTCATGGGACTTGGTGTCATCCAGGGAAGTCTGACCGGAATCCGTAGGCTGATCAAAGCTGTAGTAGTAATCTGTCACACCATTCAGGGTCACCTTCACCACTTCACTGGCAAAGAGGCCCGCCAGCAAAGGGCTGACATTAGCTGCATCGCTATGGGCCGCTAGGCCAAAGGTCACTCCAGCGTCAGACTCATTAACGTAAGCAATGTTGGGGTCACTCAGGCGAGATGCAATCCCTCCAGCCACGGTATTAAACCCATAGACGCCTACTGCCGCATTAAATACATTGGTGTAAGCGGCACCATAGGTCGCTGCCGCCCCAGCAGACCAAGCCGTAAACAAATCACCGGAACCAAACCAGTCGTCGAAGGTTAAGCTGCTGAAGATCACTTCACGACCACTGTCGAGGTTGGCGGTCAGCGTATTGGCCGGAGCCAACAAGTTGACGCCTGCGGCACCATCATTAAGTTCGACGTTGCCACCGGGGGTGGTGCTATCACCGGTCAGTACATCATCTAAGGTTGCCGTAGGGTCTAGGAAAGTATTGGTTCCATCCGAATTGAAGATGGTGGTGTCGCCAGAAGTGCTGTAGGTGGCAGCCATTGCGGGGGCGGTCATCATGCCAGCCAGCAGAGATGCGCCAATAGCTAGGTTCGCGAATTTCATGGTGTCTTGTCGTCTCCGTGAATTATCTATAGATCAGTAAGGGATGCTTGAGCTGTGCTAAAAGCGGACGCCCCCGACCACAGTTGTAATGTCTAAGCCCACTCACCCTTAATTCGAGCTGCGGCTTTCGAACGCTTTCTAATCATAGACACCACACTGTCTAATCTAAATGAAGTAACCACAGATCTCTGTAAAGCTTCAATGAACTTTCAGGCAATGGCTGAAATGCTTATGTGGCAACAATTTCAGCGGTGCATCGCCAAGTGATTGGCGTCACAATTGCAGCCCTCAAACCCCGCCTCAGCACAAGCACTCATCTAGGAGATTGAGCCATTCAGGCAATTGTGCGGATGTTGCACCGCCCTTTATAAAGGCTCTTGCTAGCAACTACGGTGCTTTTCGTCCCTATTGTCCGTGGAGGGCAGACTGACCTCACCGAAAACCACTGGCTAGTACCGGGCGGACCATCAAGTACTAGCACGGGTGCTTAAGGGGCAAGGGCGCTAGAAACTGCAAGGGTCATGGGAATTCCGCCATCGAGTACTAGCCGACCAACCAGAAATTGGGAGCGTCTGGCAGCCTAAGGTTGCCCACTTTGCGGCTCACCTTGTGGCCCAAAATAATCGTTCACAAAGCTGCCATGGAGACCATAGGGCACATGGTGGCGGAGTTTGAGGCGGGCGATGGGGCCAGCGGCAATCTGCTGCGCATCCAGGATGATGAGGTCAGAGCATTGTCGCGCCGCATTGTAGTTCAGACACAATACCCAGCCGTCATCCTCAACGGTGCTGCCGGGGTGGGGGACAAATATGGGTTCTCCCATAAACCCTCGGGGGGCTTCGCTCCACACCTGCGCTGTGCCGGTTTCTAGATCGCGCTTTAGCAGGGCTTGCAGCGGCGCATTGCCGGTGGCGGTATGGGCTGCGCCAATGTAGAGATAACGGTAGTCGTTCCCCACTCGCTCGGGGTGTAGGGTGGGGAACTCACAGGAGCGATCGATGACACAATCGGAGGTCGCTGTGCCCGCTGCTAGGTCTACCTTGAATCGAAAGACTTGCCCCGCTGGAACTTGGTCAAAGTCCACCTCGCGGTAGGTCATGCCCTCGTCCAAGCTGGGGAATTCTCGATATCCGATGGAGTCGATCACCAGCTTTTCGTCCTGCTCAAAGGCATTGACATGGTGGAAGACAAAACAGGCGGGGGCATCCACCCGTTGTAAAGGCCGCTGCCCATCCCGAGGGATGACGATAATCTTGGTGGGTTGCTTGGGGTTGAACTGGATGCATTCGGCAGCCCCTTTCATCCCGAGGATAAACATCAGCGGGTTAAAGCTGACCGGGTTTTGGAAGAACACCACATAGTTCGGCGTAATGACGCAATCGTGGATAAAGGCAAACCCTGGAATCACGTGGCTGTAGCTATGCACCATTTGCCCATCGGGGTCAAATTCCAATAGGGTGATCGTGCTCGATAGGCCCGTCTTAATCGAAAAATTGACCAGTCGGGGCGGGCGACCTGTGGTGGGGTCCCCTGGATCGATCCGGGGATGGGCCGCAAAGGCTTGGCCGGGTTGCAACAACCCGTCTAAATCATCGAGCCCGAGGGTCTCCAGCGTATGGGGATCCAGACGGTGGGGTTGGGCCGCTTCCCATAGGGCAAGGAGGCGATCGCCCCAATAAACCACGTGGGTATTGGCAATATTTTTGAGCCGCAGGTCAAAGGCATTGGCAAAAAAGCCCCCCGGCTTTTGGGTGCCAAACACCCCCCGATAAAGGGGCTTGCCCGCTGATTGCTCCGATACATACCCTTCGGTGCCGACAAATCGGTTGCAGTAATGGGCTTTACCACCCCGGAAAGCAATGCGGCTGATCATGCCGTCCCCGTCAAAGGGATGCCGCAGGGTCTCACCGTTGATATCCAACAAACCAGGGCCATTGCGAAATAGCGTGCCGGTCAGCTCTGGCGGAATCACACCCTCGATATCGTCAATCCAATAGTCAAACTCTTCCGGTTGGGAGCGATAACCGCTGCGCCAATCCTCCATGGTGAAGGATGCGGGCGTAGCCGTGGGAGAGGGGAGGGTTTGCATGGGATGGATGGGTAAAGGGGTGGAAGGTGATCGAGGGGGGTATTTTGAATTCTAAATTTTGAATTGCGAGGGGGCGACCTTAGGCTGAGGGTTCTGATTCCAGGACCGTAGGGGGGCTAGGGGCAGCGATCGCCAAGGTCTGGCCAAGCTCAAGTCCAGCGGCTTCAGGGGATATCACGTCAGGGGACGCCACCTCAAGAGAGGCCGCTTCAGAAGCGTTCCCTTGGGAAGAGGTATCCGGCAATAAAAAGAGCAATGGTAGGGGCAACAGGGTCGAGGCGTTGGTGAGGGTAACCAAGAGCCAGAGGCGATCAAAGTTGGTTTCGGTGACCCCAATCCAGTGGGTCAAGACTGCTCCCAACTCATGGGACAGCAACCCAGCCAAATTCAACACCGACATCAGCAGCGCAAAGAGGGTGGCTTCGACCCCAGCGGGGCAAATGCGCGCGGAGAGCACCAGTACCGGCATAAAGGAAATCTCCCCCATGACGGTCAAAATCAAGCTATCCCCCAGGCTAAACCATTGATCATCAATGCCGATCGCCCGATTGGTGTGGGTCACCAATAGGAGCATAGTGAAACCAAACAGGGTGGAAAGCACCGTTGAGACGGCAAAAATGGTGCGGAAGGGCACGGCCTTGAGGAAACGCTGAAAGATCCAGATACCAAGCAGGGCGGCGACACTGGTAACCAATCGCACTCGTCCCAAAAATTCGGGCTGAAAATGTAGATCGTTAGTGGTGAAAAAGAAAAATGCCGCGTCAGCCGTCGGGGTAGCCTGCCACAGGAAGATGAATAGGGCAGGCATCCAGATTACTTTCTGAGTAACAGCCCCTTTGAGCTGCTGCACTTGCCCCCAAATCGCTCGCCAGGTAGGTTGCTCCGTGACCGGATCTTCGGCAATGAGCCAGGCGACGCCGGAAACAATCAGCGGGAACGTGGCGGTAATGCCAAACACAATCCGGGTGCTAGCTTGCTCTAGGAGTAAGCCCCCCGCATAGGCGGTCAGCAAGCCCCCGATCGCCGAGGTCCCCCAGGCTAAGGACTGCAAAGAACCGGCATCACTCTGGGATTCTTGTCGCGCCCGCTCGACCACGAGGGAGTCAACAATGACATCGCTGACCGCTACGGATAGGGAACCGAGGGTTAGCGCCGCGATCGCCCCCCAACCGGTCTGCACCCACAGGGCCATCGCCACCCAAGACACGGCCCCGACCAAACCCGACAACACCAAGTAAGGTCGCCGTCGATAGCCCCAGATTGGCAACCCGTCTGACAAAAATCCGAACAGCGGCTTAATCGTCCAAGGGGCCGTCGCAATTCCGGTCAACGCCGCCACTTCCGCCGGAGTCAGCCCGAGGTCGTCTTTGAGGAAAAAACTGACCGCAAGGCGCGCTAACCCCAAAATGCCCTGCACAAAGTACACCAGCAGGATGGCAGTGAGTTCGAGGGTGAGGGGACGGCCAAATAACAACCGCCGCTCAATCCAGCCCTTCAAGGCTGGGCCATCAATGGAGAAAACGGTCATAAATTCAGCAACAAAGAGGCTTGCAACAAATGATTGAGTTTTGTTAACTCATTCATCATAACGATTTCTGGGGCGTCGCCGTCAAAAGTCAGTCTCCTCGCTTCAGCTCAACCCGATCGCGGACATTACACGGTGGGAGCCTACCCCATGGCATCGGTTATCAGAAAGTTTACATAGACTTAAAGTTTCCATGAAGACCCAATTCCCAGGATTTAACCGCGTAAATACTTACGCTAGGATGACTTTTAGATACATTCACGGTCAGTAGTCCATGCAATGGGGACCGTGGTTCGCAGCCATCCCTGCATAAGCCAAAACGACATAACTAAGATGCGATTCCCTCAGTTTTTGCTCAGCACCACCGTCTTATCCTCCGCCATGATCTTGGGTCAGCCCCTGAGCGCCCATGGGGGACCATTGCCCTTTGCGGCCATGCGGCCCATGGGAATAGGTGATGTTTTTAGGGAAAATGCTGTTTCCATGCTGGTCTCTGGCATCCATGGCCAGGTTGAGGTGGGGGGCGTCCCTACAGTTGAGCAACCCGAAGGCACTGACACCCGTAGCCCCTTCACCTTTGACCCTAGGGACCCATTGGCAAAAAACAAACCGACGGCATCCTATTCTTTAGCGAAAGGTACCCACTTAGGCGAAGAGCCGTTGGTGCAGAGCGATACGACGAGTGGTGTTTACATTCCCGAGGTGGCACCCAAAGGGCCTAGGGCAAGCCATGTCGTAGATCCAGAGACCCGCTTTTGGTAAGCGTCTTCGCAGGTGTCCCTAAAACTCCGGTTCATTGAGCACTGGAATCAGATACAGCGCAATAAAAGCTTTAGCGGCCTGGGGATCCAGTTGGTTCAGCGCTCGGACGATCTCCACAATGGTTTCTCCGGTTGGGTCTACCCGCTCGTGAACCCAACGATAGACCACTGTCCGCTCCATGCCCATGGTGACGGCAAGTTTGTTTTGGCTAAGGCCATAGGTGGCGAGGGCCTCTTGGAGGGCGCGACCGGCTCTGCCCATAAAGGTTAATACCGTGTGAAGCGTGGACATTGCTGTCCATCCTAAACGAGGGGTGGTGATTTTAGGTGCCTAAGAGCCAATCCATAAAGCGGTTGAGCGATTTCTTGATTTGTTGGCGACGCCGCCACTTTTCAAATTCGTCATTATTTTTATAGTCCGCAGGACGAAACGTATTCCATCCCTGCAGGGCAAGCACTAAGCCCCAAATCAAAGCTATATACAGGGACCAAGACAGACGATCGGCAGCAAGATAGTTTAAGGCCATCAAAAATAGATTCACCACCCCGTATCGAATCAGGTGATGTTGAAATCGCTGTTGCCGAAACTGGTTAAAGGCGGTGCGATCGGCCAATTCATGGCGCTGGGTTTGCCAGGTTTGTTCGGCCTCGACCAGTGTGGCTTCAGAGATGCCCAGTTCTGCCGCAATTTCTATCAATTGCAACCGAGTCATTTCCCCCTCTTCGACCTGACGGGTAATCGCGATTTGTAAGATCGCCTGGGCTTCTTCGGAGGGGTAAGACTGTGGAATCTCTTCCACGGGTGGTGCAGACGGGTCAATCATGGTGGCGAAGGGGGCATAGGGCATCTACCCATCTCTGTTATAAAGAAAAATCCGGGGGGATGCATCCGATGGGGAGCAGATGAAATCACCCCTGCTCGGATTCTACATGGTTCCTCATTGCTGTCATGGGCGACCCAAACCGTCCGGGGTATGCTGTTCAAGGTGTTTTGACTGGGGTCCCCCGATCGTTATGGATGCTGCTGATCTGGCTTTCACTCCAGCCCTAGACCAAGCCGAGTTGATCCGCCGCCGAGAGGTCTCTCCGCTGGAATTGACAGAACTCTACCTACGGCGCATCGAACGGCTCAATCCCCAGCTCGGCAGTTATTTTGTGGTGATGGCGGATCAGGCGATCTCCGATGCCCAGGCCAAAACCGAGTATTTAGCCACCCACCCCGATCACCTCCCCCCTTTTTTCGGGGTACCCATTTCCATCAAGGATCTGAACCCCATCGCTGGGGTGCCCTGTTCCTACGGAATTGCGCTAGCCCGCAAGCGGCTGGCAGAAGTAGATGACGGATTGATTCCCATCATCCGAGACGCTGGATTTGTCATCCTAGGTAAAACCGCCACCTCTCAACTGGGCTCCCTGCCCTACACCGAACCCCCTGGTTTTCCCCCCGCCCGTAACCCCTGGAACCTCGATTTCACCCCAGGCGGATCCAGTGGTGGCGCATCATCGGCACTAGCGGCAGGGCTCTGCGCCATCTCCCAGGGCTCCGATGGCGGCGGTTCCCTGCGGGGGCCAGCCTCCTGCTGCGGTTTGGTCGGCATCAAACCCTCCCGAGGACGCGTCAGCTTTACCCCTGTCGGCGAACGGTTGAATGGCTTGGCCACCAATGGTCCCCTCGGGCGCACCGTGGCCGATACCGCCGCTTTATTAGACGTAATGGCGGGGTACATCGTGGGGGATCCCTATTGGTTACCCAATCCAGAGCCCTCATTTTTGGCCGCCACCCAGCATCAACCCCCATCATTGCGCATTGGCCTCTTAACCGAGTTCCCGCCCCTGGGTCCGGCCCATCCCCTCTGTCAAGAACGGGTGCAGAAAACAGCGACGCTCCTGGAAAGCTGCGGGCATCACATCGAAACCATTCCCCCGCCGGACCTATCGGCGTTGGTCGAGCCATTCACAGTGGCCTGGCAATGTGTGGTTTCAGAATCCAACGTGCCTTGGTTTGCGCTGGAAAAGATGAATCGCTGGCTACTGTGGCGGGCTTGGCGCATCAGCAGTGGGGCTTATTTGCGGGCCATGGGCAATCTACAGCGGGTCGCTCGGCAACTGGTGCAGCATTTATATCCCTATGATGTGGTGCTTTCTCCCACCTACCTACATCCCACCATTCGCATTGGCGAGTGGCAAAAGCTCAGTAGCGCCAAAACCCTCGAAAACATTACGCGCTGGGTCGCACCCTGCCCGCCCTTTAATGCCACGGGTTTACCAGCCCTCTCGCTCCCGGCAGGTTTCGACAGCAATGGGGTACCACTGGGGGTGCAACTGGTGGGGCGACCCGGTGCCGATGAAACCATTTTGGCGGTTGCAGCCCAGATTGAGGCAGCTCAACCTTGGGCACATCTCAGACCCCAGATGCCGCCCCTTGCCGCAGGGCCGTGATGGTTTCGCGGGTCACTTGGGCGACTGCATCTATTTCAGCTTCAGTATTAAACCGACCGATCCCAAATCGGAGTGAGGCATAGGCCAATGCATCACTGTGCCCTAGGGCTTTGAGCACATGGGAGGGGGCGGTGCTGGCCGAACTGCACGCCGCACCCGAAGAAACCGCCACCATCGATCGCACCCCCAACAGCAGCGCCTGCCCATCCACACCCTCCACGCTGATATTTAAGTTTCCCGCCAGTCGCTGGGTGGGGTGGCCGTTGATCTGGATGCCTGGTAAATCTCGCAGTTGCTGCCAGAGGCGATCGCGCAGCCCCCGTAATCGTTTTTGCTCCGTCTCCATCTCCGCTAAGGCGAAGTCAACAGCCCTCCCAAACCCAACTATTTGGGGCGTATAAAGGGTGCCTGATCGCATCCCCCGCTCATGGCCGCCCCCATGGAGTTGCGCCGCAAGCTGCACCCGAGGATTTTTGCGGCGCACATATAACGCCCCAATGCCCTTCGGGCCGTAGAGCTTGTGGGCCGTGAGCGACATCAGGTCAATATTCATCGCTTCCACATCCAGCGGGATCTTGCCTAGGGCCTGGGCCGCGTCTGTGTGGAAAAAGACGCCGCGATCGCGGCAGCGCTCCCCAATTTCTGCCAACGGCTGCAATACCCCAATCTCGTTATTGGCCGCCATGATCGACACCAACACCGTGTCGGGTCGAATTGCCTTGTCCAAAGCATCAAGATCAATCAAGCCATCGCGGTTAACCGATAGATACGTCACCTCAAAGCCCAGGGTTGCTAAATAGCCGCAGGGATCCAAGACGGCATTGTGCTCGGTTCGAACGGTGATCAGGTGGCGACCCTTGGTGAAATAGGTTTCCGCGACCCCTTTGATGGCCAAGTTATTGGCTTCCGTCGCACCGCTGGTAAAAACGATTTCCTCAGGACTGGCGTGGATGGCCTCTGCCAGCGTGGCACGGGCCTGCTTCACTGCCGCTTCTGCGGCCCAGCCATAGGCATGGGTGCTACTGGCTGGGTTGCCAAAATGCTCCGTAAAAAAGGGCAGCATGGTTTCCAGCACCCGAGGATCAACGGGTGTCGTAGCATGACAGTCTAGATAAATCGGCTGTACCGGCACTGCGCTGACTCCCCTACGATGAATACCCCCAGTCATACCATTCTCAATCTAGCGATGCTAGGGCGGTCCCAGCGGCCGGAACTGACCTGGCCGATCATCGTTGGTAGTCTGCTGCCCGACGCAGCCCTATTCGTGTTTTACGGCTGGGCCAAGGCGATCGCCCAACTCCCGGAGCGGGTGATCTGGGATGAAGCCTACTACCAACCGTTCTGGCAGGATATTTTTGCCGTGGGCAACTCTATTCCCCTTGGGTTGGCGGGTCTAGGGGTCGCCCTGTGGAAAAAGCGACCCGCCTGGGCCGCACTGTTTGCCAGCATGTTGCTCCACCATGCCGAAGACCTGCCCCTCCACCATGACGATGCCCACCGCCACTTTTTTCCCCTGAGCAACCTACGGATCATCAGCCCCGTCTCCTATTGGGACCCCGATCACTTCGGGGCGATCATGGCCCTGATTGAATTGGTATTGGTGTTGGGGGCCAGTGTCTGGTTATTGCGGCGGGTGAGATCGCGCCTAGGTCGCGGGCTGCTAATCGCCAACGGCATTTTTTACCTATTGGCCTACAGCTTTTTCTACCTCCAGCTACCCTCCACCTAGATCCAACGCCCCCATTCCCCACGCCCCTAGGGTTGATTCATTTAGCAGAGAAAAAAGTCAATATGCCCTATGAGCCACCTCA
>CAYGVA010000002.1:28619-56998 GCA_964353225.1 uncultured Leptolyngbya sp. | reverse complement strand
GAGTTTCGAACAACGTTTTCAAGAATATGATCCACAAAACTCTGATGTGATCTATTCATTGCAGATATCATTTTATCTGCACTCTAATTTATAGCCTTATTTAAAAAGACGACATGAACTTGACTCATGCCGCCTTTTTATGATCTCTAATTCAACTTAAACCTTGAAACTGAGTTTTGTGGGCTACATCCTAAAGATTGCTCAACACGGTTTTAGCCGCCGCTATGGTTTTGTCAATATCCGCATCGGTGTGGGCCAAGGAGGTGAAACCCGCCTCAAATTGTGATGGAGCCAGATAGATGCCTTGCTCCAACATGCCCCGATGAAAACGGCTGAACTTTTGCAAGTCTGAGCCCTTCGCATCGGTATAGTTATGGACCGGTCCGTCCGTAAAGAACATGCCAAACATGGCGCTGAGGCTGTTGCCGCAGGCGGTGTGCCCCGCATCACGGGCGGCCTGCAAGAGCCCTGCACTCAGCTTTTTGGTGATGGTGTCGAGCTGCTCATACACTCCGGGCTGCTGCAAAATCTCCAGGGTCTTGATGCCAGCGGTCATCGCTAAGGGGTTACCTGAGAGGGTGCCAGCCTGGTAGACCGGACCCGCCGGCGCAATCATCGCCATAATGTCGCTGCGGCCCCCGTAGGCCCCGACTGGTAAACCGCCACCGATGATTTTGCCGAGGGTGGTCAAATCTGGGGTGACGCCAAATTTCTCCTGCGCACCGCCGTAGGCAATGCGGAAGCCGGTCATGACCTCGTCAAAGACCAGCAGTGCCCCGTTTTCTTGGGTGATCTCCCGTAAGCCTTCTAAAAATCCAGCATCGGGGAGGATAAACCCAGAGTTGCCCACCACCGGCTCTAGAATGACCCCAGAAATTTCCCCTGGATTACTGGCAAATAGGGCTTTCACCGCCTCCAAATCGTTGTAAGGGACGCTGAGGGTGCTGCTAGTGGTCGCCTTGGGGACGCCGGGGGAGTCTGGCAAACCGAGGGTTGCCACCCCAGACCCCGCCTGCACCAAGAACATATCGGCGTGACCGTGATAGCAGCCCTCAAACTTGATCACCTTGTCCCGACCGGTAAAGGCCCGCATCAAGCGCAGCACCGACATGCAGGCTTCGGTGCCGGAGTTCACAAAGCGCACCATTTCAATGCTGGGGACCGCATTGATTACCATTTCGGCGAGCACATTTTCGAGTTCGCAAGGGGCACCAAAACTGGTGCCTTTCTCAAGGGCAGCGGCAAGGGATTTGAGCACATCGGGATGGGCATGACCACAAATGGCTGGTCCCCAAGTGCCGACGTAGTCGATATATTGGTTGCCGTCCACATCCCAAACGTGGGCTCCCTTGACCCGATCAAAAACGATGGGTTGTCCCCCAACCGATTTAAAGGCTCGTACTGGAGAGCTGACCCCACCGGGCATCAGGGTTTGAGCTGCGGAAAAAATAGCGTCTGATTTGCTGGTGTTTAAAGATGTCATGCCAACCAAAATGTTCTCCTCGTCAACGATCTCGGGCTGCTATGGGGCCGTTTTCAGCAGAGCCATCACTGTGTTGATAGCTACCGCCAATGCCAGAATTCTTATCCTATCGACTGCCTGGTCAGGGTTGTGGCATGTTAAGCAATGTTCCAGCGATGGCCTGGGTTCAATTCTCCCTAGCGATGCCCCTGCAACACCCGGTCGTATTTTGTAGATTGAAGGAGACAACGTGTTGTTCAAGCGTTGTCTGACCCGGAATTCTGATGTTGAGCCCCTTTTGGGGTTGTCCGACACATCTTGCCGAGAGCGCAAACTTGCTGCCTCGACGGCAATAGGTTGGGTAAACCGACTTGGGGATGCAGTGGATTAGGTGGCGTAGTGGCATTTAACTCAGACAACTTGGCTTGACGCTGTACCCTTTATTGCTCGTGAACTTAGCATGACTGTCTCAGTGCGATTTATCCCCAACGATGTGGCCGTTACCGCGACGGTGGGAGAGCCCCTGCTCAAAGTGGCCGAAAGAGCTGGAATCACCATTCCCACCGGCTGCCTGATGGGCTCTTGCCATGCTTGTGAAGTGGAGATTGAGGGCTGGGAAGACCCAATTTGCGCTTGCATCAGCGCTGTTCCCCCTGGTCAAGCTGAACTCACCATCAATCTCTATGTTGATCCCACTTGGTAAAGCAAAACGACATCCAGCCCGGATAGCCCCCAAACCGCTCTGGGAAACTCCACCATTAGGGGTTCGGTTCCGCCCACCCCCGGATGGAAAGGGACCTTGTTAGAGTGGGTGCAAGCGAGACACCAGAGCGTCCTTAGCATTTTTGTCAAGGCTTATTTACTGTGTGCTTGCTAGCCGATTTAGGTTTCTATTTGTAGTGAATAATCCAGCCAGCCATACCTCTGACTTTTTCAGTGAGCCGACTGCCATGGGCAATTCCTTGTTGCAGTATGTGCAATCGATGGGACCAGAGACCATTGCCCAACTATCACAACCCACCTCTAAGGACGTGATGCAGGCCATGGAACACCACATCATGGGCCTATTGGGAGGGCTACCCTCAAACAATTTTGATGTCACCATCACCACGAATCGTGACAATCTGGGTCGCCTAATGGCTTCGGCAATGATGAGTGGTTACTTCCTGCGGGGCGCTGAGCAACGCCTTGCCTTTGAATCGGTGATGGGTGCTGACCATGAGCCGGTCACGACGACCCTTGGGGATGTTGCGACCGATGCCTAGGGGAACGATTTGCACTTCATCAACCGGAACATTACTGTCCTGGGCTAGGGGGTGCGTTGTGGCACTATCGGCCAGTGGCGGCACTTGAAAATATCGTTTTTGAGCCCCATTCCCTTTGACTTGGACTGATGCAGACCTAGGCGCGTTGCGGATGGCGCTGTTGAGCTGGTACCAGCACCATGGTCGTGACCTGCCTTGGCGGCGCACCCGTGATCCCTATGCCATATGGGTGTCTGAGATCATGTTGCAGCAAACCCAGGTCAAAACGGTTATCCCTTACTACCAGCATTGGTTGACGGTATTTCCCACGGTGCAGACTTTGGCGGCGGCACCACAGCAGCAGGTGCTGAAGGCTTGGGAGGGGTTGGGTTACTATGCTCGGGCTCGAAATCTGCATCGCGCCGCCCAACGGGTTGCCCAATCACCGGGGGGGGTGTTCCCCACTGCCTTTGCAGCGGTGATGGGGTTGCCGGGTATCGGTCGCACCACGGCTGGGGGCATTCTGAGCGCGGCGTTTAATTTGCCTTTTCCTATCCTGGATGGCAATGTAAAGCGCGTGCTGTCGCGCCTTGTGGCTTTAGAGGTACCGCCCAAAAAAGCCCTCGATCGCTTGTGGGTGACATCCACCCAACTATTGCCCGCCCAACAGCCCCGCGATTTTAACCAGGCTCTGATGGATTTGGGAGCCACCCTTTGCACACGAAGGCAACCAAGCTGTACGATTTGTCCCTGGCGGCCCTATTGTCAGGCGTATCAGCAAAACATGCAGTCCAATATTCCGGTTACTGAAGCGAGGGACCCGATCCCCCATAAACAGATTGGGGTGGCAGTGGTGTGGGACGATCACAATCAGGTGCTGATTGATCGCCGTCCCCAGGATGGCCTGTTAGGGGGGCTCTGGGAGTTTCCTGGGGGCAAGGTGGAGCCAGGGGAAACGGTGGAGGCTTGCATCCATCGAGAACTTCAGGAGGAGCTGGCCATCGATGTAGAGGTGGGCGATCGCCTCATCACCCTGGACCACGCCTATACCCACTTCAAAGTCACCCTCCATGTTTATCACTGCCGTCACCGCAGCGGCGAACCTCAGCCCCTAGCCTGTGATGAGATTCGCTGGGTGAGCGTGGCGGAGTTAGAGCAGTATCCTTTTCCAACCGCGAATGTCAAAATCATTGACGCGTTAAAGGCGATCGCACCCCAATGACGATGGGTAGATTTAATGACGATGCCCATCGGTACTGACCTACCGCCGCGAGCCCTGAGTGCTACTCCTGTACCTCGGGCACCGCGATGCCATCTTGGGGATTGACAAGGACCACAGAAATACTATTGCCTGATTGTGTCCCGGCCTGAATTTGTAATAATCGACTCGCTTCCACCGGGTCAAAGTACTGACCAAAATCGGCTTGCAGATCGTCTGTCTTGATGGCAGCGATCGCCACGGCTGACTCAATTTCTGTTAATGCCTGACGTTGAGCTTGATAGTGGGGCACAAGCCGTACAAGGGCTGCCAAAGCCACCAAACTCAAGCTTAGGTTAATGCCTAATCGGAGCGTCATTTCCCACCCTAGAGCGCGATGGACCTTGGTCGCCAACTGCTTAGGGGTTTGCCGGGGTCGTGTCGTTTGTGCCCGCTGATGAGGGCGGGGCTGGGGTGCGTAATCTGGCACATATTCCAATGACACGGGCTGGGGCAAGCTCATGAGCACCTCTAGGATCTGGAAACGTTAGGCTTGACGACTAACAAGGCTGCCATAGAATAGCCTCATTTGTGGGAGAAAGCCATAAGAATTGAGTAAAAATTGCGTCGAATTGCCGAATCATCTGCATCGGAGATGTAAAAACCGCCCTCACCCAAGTTGGGCAGGACGGTTTTTGGGTCTGATTGAGTCTGGCTAGACCACTACTTATAAAGTTCGGTCGACAACCGAAAAGCCATGATGCCAGGCAGCAAAGCGACTAGCAAGGCCACAAACACTTGAGTATCAGACATAAGTTATCAATCCTTTGAATTGACAAACGCTAATGAGAAGCCATTAATAGGGCTGAGCTAATTTTTCACTATTACCTTGCATTCTGCCGACCTTAGCCCAGCAACTGTTACAGAGCGTAACTTAATGTAGAGCAGCTCGAAACCCATCCGCCCCCTGCCTGCAGAGGGATTGTGAGGGATTCAAGGCTATATCTATCAGCGATTTGAGCGGCCATGGCGCACTGATCATCATGGAACCGTGATGTATGACACCTACCCCCTCAATTGATAAAGCGATAATGTCTACGTCCAGTCATCTATGGCAGCGATAGGCAGAATGCTGTCATTACTCACCCCCGCATCATTGATTTGTGGCTACGTAACTTGTCCAACGTTTTGTCTTGGCGCTATATGCAGTGAATGATTCAATGGCCCCTCAAGGTTCCACCGCCCCATCGTTTACGTTTCAGATTCGCCGGGTTCAACGGGATGTGTTGCGCATGGGTGCGCTGGTGGAAAACTCGTGCCTGTTGGCCCGGAGCGCCCTCTGCGATCGCGATCTAGAGGCCGCTCAACAGCTGCAAGTGCATGATAAAAAAGTCGATAAATTCTATCGGCAAATTGAGGTTGACTGCACCGAGTTACTGATGTCTCCCCCTGCTGCTGCGCAGGATCTGCGCCATATCAGCGCTGTTATCCAACTGATTCGGGATCTCGAACGCATTGGCGACTATGCCAAGGACATCGGTGAGGTCGCCATTCAATTGTTCCCCTACCCTGTGCACCCTTGCAGTGACCAAATCCAAGTCATGCTCGATCGCTGTCGTTCAATGGTGGCCCTCAGCCTAACGGCCCTATCCGATTTGAATGCAGATGTGGGCCTTGATATCAAAGCGAAGGATGATGCGGTCGATGATGACTACGAACGTCTCTACGACCTGCTAGTCCATCCTGAGCAACCACCAGGGTCCCTAGAAGAGACCGTGCTCCTCGTGTTAGTGATTCGGTACTTAGAGCGCATTGCTGACCATGCCACGAATATCGGACGTCGCGTTGCTTACGTGGTGACAGGAAAGCGGTAGGGAAATACTTGCAAATTCCAATAATAGGATATATTTGTAGCGGTCTCGGACGGTTGAGGTCGTCAAGTTTCCTATGGACTCAAGGTTGCCTCATCAGCTACGGCTCTAGACCTTTCCTAATTTATCGTGTTGTGATTTTGCCTCCGTCCTCCTGGAGATAGCAGCACCGACGTTAGGGTTTTGGATGGGCGTTCGGCGGGGTCAGCCCGAACCAAGGTTTTGGTGGAGTAGCTGCTATAGCAGCCCTGCAGTGAGACGGCAGGTGTTGTTTGGCAGTGTTCTAAGTAGCCCGGTGGGGTTACTCTGCCGAGGTTTTTACGGCCCATGTGCACCCATCTGCAAAGTCCGTTGCCCGAGGATGCCATCACCATTTGCACCGGATAAAGGATCAACCGCTACATGAACTTTTCGATTGCCGAACTACTCGCAAATTTCAAAGACGAGAAGACCGTAACCCTAAAAACCCTGCAAAAGAAGCTTCACTGCAGTGATGACGCGAGCACCAAAGATCTACAGATCGTCGTGGATGCGTTGGAGCGAACGGGTCTGTTAGAAAAGGAACGGGGGAAATACCGGCGCTTGCCCCAAGAAGGGGTGGTCGAGGGGAAATTACGGTGCTCTAGCAAGGGCTTTTGCTTTGCCATTCAAGACGATGAAGCCGCCGATGATGTCTATGTGCGCGAAAGCCAGCTCAACTCAGCCTGGAATGGCGATCGCGTTTTAGTCAAGGTCACAAAAGAAGGTAGCCGTCGCCGGAGCCCTGAGGGAGAGGTAAAGCTGATTTTAGAGCGGGCTAACGCCTCAGTCTTAGCCCGCGTCAAGGAAGAGTCCGGTGCCTACCAAGCCGTTCCCTTAGATGATCGCCTCCTCTTTGAGCTGGCCCTAGCCGGTGAAGATGAAGAGCTGAAGAAAGCGGTTGATCAACTGGCCCATGTGGAAGTCAAGCGCTATCCCCTTGGCCAAGAACCACCCCAAGGCCATGTTGCCCAGGTGCTAGGCAGTGATGCGGAAGCCTCTTCCGATCGCGACATTGTCTACTGCAAACATGATTTACCCCGCTACTTCTCGGAAGCAATCTTGGATGTTGCCAAGGCACTACCCACCCGAGTCCTCAAAGCCGATCTCAAGGATCGGGTCGATCTGCGAGAGCATCTCACCCTCACCATTGATGGCCCCAACGCGACGGTCATTGATGACGCCCTGACCCTCGCCAAAGACGAGGAGGGTAATTGGCAGCTTGGGGTCCATATCTCGGATGTCGCTCACTATGTGCCCCTGTACGGAGCCATTGATCGCGAAGCCCTGAAGCGAGGGACCTCCGTCTACCTCGGGGATGAGGTAATTCCCATGTTGCCGCCCCCATTGGCAGACTCTCTGTGCTCCTTTGTGCCGGGTAAAGAGCGTCTAGCCGTATCGGTATTGGTTACCCTGTCGCCAGTAGGGGAAATGCTCGCCTTTGAATTACAGCCAACTATTATCCAAGTAGATGTCGCCCTCAACTATCAGCAAGCCCAGGGGGTTTTGGCCCGTGAGAATGCCGAAGAATTAGAGAAATTAGGGGTTAAAGCCCCAGATCTGGCTCCCTTCGAGTCCGTCTTTGGCTTACTAGAAGATCTGTTTGCCTTGAGCCAGCAGGTGCATCAGCAACGCTTGCAGCGGGGCTCCTTTGAACTCAACCTGCCAGAGCACGAGTTCCCCGCCGATGCCGAAGAGGCTTTAGCCTCCTACTCGTCGCCCAAATTCCAGTATGACGATGAAGGGCTGTTGGGGGTGATGGTTGTCTCGACCTTGCTGCCCGCCCGGATGATTGTCACAGAATTCATGTTGCTGGCAAATCAGGTTGTGGCCTCCCACCTTAAGGCCCTAGGGGTGCCCGCGATTTATCGCCTGCATCGTCCTCCGAACGTGAACGATGTGCAGGAGTTGGTCAAGCTGGCTGAAAATATGGAGATCCAGCTCCACATGGAGGATGCGGAAACCATCGAACCCGCCGACTATCAACGCTTTACCCAGCAGTTTGCCGAGTCGCAATCGGAGAAAATTCTCACCTACCTACTGCTATCGACCTTTAAACCGCCGTTCTACAGTGCGCAGCCCGAGGCCCATTTTGGGCTGGCCTTGAATGAGGGCTACACCCACTTTGCCTCTCCGACCCGTCGCTATTCGGATTTGATGGTGCATCGGGTGCTCCACGGCATCTTTGCAGAGGGCCGCGATCGCCGCTCCACCCGTTCAAAAGATCGGGTCAATCTGCGCCACAGCAGCAGCCATGGCAACATCAACTGGAATGTGTTGCCCCCAGAACTGCACCATGAGTTCGAAGACTATATTGACCGGATTGTCAGCTCCCTCACCGATCAAGAGCGCTTGGCCCAGGAAGCAGAATCTGATCTAGAGGGTCTGAAAAAAGCAGCATTCATGCGAGACCACATGGGCTCGGTGTTCCACGGTCTCATCACCGGCGTCCAGTCCTACGGGTTCTTTGTCGAAATTGAAGAGCTGTTGGTGGAAGGGCTGGTGCATGTCAGCTCCCTCAAGGATGACTGGTACGAATATCGGTCCCGGCAACAGCGGCTGGTGGGCCGTAAAAACCGCCGCCAATTCCGCCTGGGCGATCGCGTCGAAGTGCAGGTCAAAAACGTCGATTACTACCGACAGCAAATTGATCTCGTCGCCGTCGGGGGCGGTAGCGAAGCCGGTGAAGACGACGATGATGCCCCTGAAGAAAACGGCATGACCCCAGAGACAGGCAACAACTATGAATTAAATACTACAGCGGTCTCCGATGACGATGGCCCCGACGACGATGATGGCATTGATGATGCCAACAACCCAGATGACAGCGATGACCTAGACGATGACGGTGGCGACTCTGAAGAATAATGCTCCTACTTTGTCTACTTCAGACCGGCCCCTCACCCTAGGCATTACCGGTGCATCCGGGCTGATTTATGCGGTGCGGGCGATCAAGTTTCTGCTGGCAGCGGAGATTCCCCTGGAGCTCGTGGCCTCTAAAGCCACCTACCAAGTCTGGAAGGCGGAGCAGGGTATCCAAATGCCGGGGGAACCCGAGGCCCAGGCCAAATTTTGGCGTGAGCAGGCGGGGGTCTTAACTGGGGGATACATCCGCTGCCACCCGTGGAGTGACGTGGGCGCTAATATTGCCAGCGGCTCCTTTCGGACCCGAGGCATGGTGATTATCCCCTGTAGCATGGGGACGGTGGGCAAATTGGCGGCAGGGCTGAGTTCTGACCTGTTGGAGCGGGCGGCGGATGTGCAGCTTAAGGAACGCAAACCCTTGGTGATTGTCCCCCGTGAAACCCCGCTGAGTGTGATTCACTTGCGGAACTTGACCACCCTGGCCGAAGCTGGAGCCCATATCGTGCCAGCGATTCCGGCTTGGTATCATCGTCCGCAAACCGTTCTAGACCTGGTAGATTTTGTGGTGGCTCGAGCCTTGGATGCGTTTGACCTCGACTGTGTACCCCTCGATCGCTGGCAAGGCCACGATGGGGTAATCGGGGGTGAGGGTTGATCGGGAGCATTGGTGATGGTGAAACCGTTCTATGGCGGGCGATGGATGCCGCCGTAGACCCGCATCAATAGTGGCAGCCATTCTCTACCATAATTGAGGTGATCCCTGGAGATTTCCCGAATCATGCGCACATCTGGTTGGGTGGGAGCCGTTCTCATCAGTATTGGACTGGTGGTGTTGGTGGTACAAAACACCGCTCCTAGTCTTCCCCTGGTGATTTTAGGGGCGAGAACCCCGGTCTTGCCATTGGCAGTTTGGCTCGTGGTGGCAATGGGGCTGGGGGCGCTGACCGCTGGGCTATTGGTGGCCGGGGGGGATGTCGTTAAAGGCAATCCCCCCCGAGGAAGCCGTCGGCGGTGGCAGGTTAGACCCGAACCCGCCCCATCTCGCCCTGCTTCCCAGAGGGGATCAACCACCAGGGGATCAACCACCAGGGGATCAACCGACCGGGGGCGCAGACCCCCCGCGCAACCCCCTCGGCCCATGGATGTTGATGAGCAACCGCTTAACCGCGCAGGTGCCCAGCCCTACGAAGACTGGGAGGATTGGGGACAGCGATCGCCCGCGAGTCAATGGCAAGATTGGGATGCCGTCACGCAGCGTCCACCGGAGACCCGCCGCGCCCCGCAACGGCAACAGCACGCCCAGGCGCAGGCCAATGAAACCTTTGAAGACATTGCCACCGGCTGGGACGAACGGGCCGCGAGTACGACCTATCGCCCTGCGGGGGCCAGCCCGGTCGATGAGGCTTTAGACGAGATTGCGGAGGGATGGGAGGACTGGGAGGATGAAGAGGCCGAGCAGCGGGACAATGCCCCAGAATCGCGGCCTATCTATGAGGTGCGGCGATCGCCAGAATCCGTGGCAAAATCAGGCACCAACTACTCTTACCGCTATCGGAGTGCCGATGAATTTCGCTCTAGGCCGGAAGCGACCCAAGCTGACCCTGGGGCAGAACCCGTGGATGCGGCGATCGCTGAAGAGGCGGAAGCCGATACATCACCGCTGGATGCCCTTGATGCCCCTGAGGTCGGACCGGATGGCGTGTACGACGCAGACTACCGGGTGATTATCCCCCCCTCCCGTCCGCTAGAGGCGGATCCAGACTAGGGGCGGCCAGCCCAGGACGAACGAAAATTTTGTTTTCTGCGTGATTGCCACGGGGATCTTGATGGTTTCGTCTCTTTCCTGAACGCTTGTCCGTCAGGTTTTGCGGGTAGCCTGCCTTTATGAAAGACTGGACGGGGGCTAACCCCGCTCCCACGGCATCGCCGAAAAAAAGTCGATGCCCCTTTTGCTCCCCCGTCTTGTCCCTGCACAGCATATGACTATGGTTGATTCCCCCCTGGATGCCCATCGTTTAAAAGGCACCAATCTCTACTTTGTCGGCATGATGGGGGCAGGCAAATCCACCCTGGGGCAGCAGGTGGCCCAGCAGCTCGGATATCGTTTCTTTGACACGGATGCCTTGATTGAGCAGGTGGCGGGTCAAACCATTCCAGAGATTTTTGCCCAATCGGGCGAGGCGACCTTTCGTGATCTTGAAACCCAAGTGCTGGCGCAACTGGCCCCCTATACCCGCTTGGTGGTGGCAACGGGGGGCGGCATCGTGGTGCGCCGCCAAAATTGGGGCCAGCTTCACCATGGGATCGTGATTTGGTTGGATGTGCCCCTGGCAGAGCTAGAGCGGCGGCTCCAGGGGGATGCGACCCGGCCCCTGTTGCAGCGGCCTGACTGGCCCCAACATTTGGCCCAACTGCTAGAAGAACGGCGGCGATTGTATCAAGAGGCCGATATTCATCTCACGGTTAATTTAGGGGAGGGCATTGCTGCCATCACCGATCGCCTGTGGACGCAATTGACAGATCGCCTACAGACCCCAAGATCGTCATCCCCGAGCCATTGATACACTACGGGGGCTGCCAGCTGATGGATTTGCCATGACCGATAATATTCCTGAGAATGGCGTCCGCGAAAGCGATGCCACCCGCGTCCAGATTTTGAGTGAGGCCCTGCCCTACATTCAAAAATTTCGAGGTCGGACAGTGGTGGTGAAATACGGTGGCGCAGCCATGAAAGATGCTCAACTGAAGGCAGACGTGGTGCGCGACATCGCCTTCATGGCCTCCGTGGGCATTCGACCGGTGGTGGTGCATGGGGGCGGCCCCGAGATCAATACCTGGCTAGATAAATTGGGCATCGAGCCCCAGTTTAAAAATGGGCTACGGGTCACCAATGCCGCCACCATGGACGTGGTGGAAATGGTGTTGGTGGGGCGGGTCAACAAAGAATTGGTGGCCTTGCTCAATCAAGCTGGAGGAGCCGCAGTGGGCCTCTGCGGCAAAGACGGGAGTTTGATCACCGCCCGCCCCCATGACAGTGAAGGGGTTGGGTTTGTGGGGGATGTGACGAATGTCAAACCCGGCATTGTCAAATCCTTGGTGGCGGCGGGGTATATTCCGGTGATTTCGAGCGTAGCAGCGGATGATACCGGGCAAGCCTACAACATTAATGCTGACACCGTCGCGGGGGAACTCGCCGCTTCCCTCAATGCTGAGAAGCTAATTTTGCTGACCGATACCCCCGGCATCCTGGAGGATCCCCAGGACCCCGACACCCTAATCGAAAAGCTAGATATCCAGACGGCCCGCCTTCTGATCGATCAAGGGGTCGTTGGGGGGGGCATGATCCCCAAGGTGAAGTGCTGTGTGCGATCGCTCGCCCAAGGGGTTGGGGCGGCCCATATCTTAGATGGCCGCGTCCCCCACGCACTGCTCCTCGAAATTTTTACCGACTTGGGCATTGGTTCTATGTTGGTGGCCTCCAAGATCTCCTTCTAGGTGCCCCCAATCAACCTGACCATCAGGGGGCTCAGCAGCGGGCCAACCTGCAACCGCCGAGGTTATTCCGGCAAGGTCAACCGCACCAGTGCGTAAGTGCCCTCGGTCAAGACTGATTCTTGCTGATCATCGGGCCAGTTGAGCTGATCAATTTCTGCAGGGGTGCCCACCATCAAAACAGTTGGAGCCGTTTCTGCCCCCAAGGCCATGGCCATGGCCTCAGGTTCGTAAATATAGGTCACTAGCCGCTGGGTATAAAACACCAGGCTGGGCTTCATGAAGCCCACCATATACAGGGGCTCGTCGGGGGCTTGAATATCTAAGGTGGTTGCGGCAATCGTGCGCAAGGGTTGCTGCCGGATCTGGTCGGCCAGTTGATAGGCCGGTAGCAGCGACATCAACACAAAGGCGGCAAAGGCCACCAGGTTGATGCTCCAGAGCCAGCGACCCCGCTTCAACACAACCAGGCCAATGCTCGCCACTAAAGCCAAGCTCCAGATGATGGCGGCCCGCACCATGATCCCCGAAGCCCTGACCTGGTCCGGCAGATCCGGCATGGATGGGTCATCCCCCATCCAGTTCGGGCTATAGAAGGTTGCAAAGGCCAGGATCCCTAAGAACAAGAGGGTGAGCCCCAGGCTAATGCCGAAGCCGAGGTTGGTTTTGGCCCGACCCGGCGGGGGGCACAGGCGATCACTCCAGGCCAACCCCACTAACACCGCCCCAGCGGGCATCAGCGGCAGCACATAGCTGGGCAGCTTGGTGACCGCAACGGTAAAAAAGGCAAAAATCAGCAGAAACCAGATCAGGGCGAATAGCCCCAGTTGCCCTTGGCGGGGCTGCGATCGCCAATAGGAGACGCCCCAGGGCCGGAGGCGGGCGATCGCCCAGGGAATCAACGGCGACCAAGGCAAGAACCCCACCGTCACCACCAAAAAGTAAAAATACCAAGGGGCGGAGTGGCCATTAACCACATCCGTAAAGCGCTCAAAATTGTGATAGCCAAAAAATGAATCAATATAGGTTTGACCATTCGCCGCAATCACCAGCACAAACCAAGGCACCGTGATCACCAGAAATAAAAGGCCCCCCTTAATTACGTGCATCTCCTGGAAGATGGCGCGAATGCCCCCGATCCAGCCTTCTAAATAGATCCAAAACCCAGCAATGATCAGCCCCGGCAACACCACCCCCACCGGACCTTTAGTCAACACCGCCAGGGCCATCAGGGTGTAAGACGTGAGGTACCAATTACGCTGTCTCGTAGGGGCTTCCGGCTGGCCATAGCCCAAGAAAAAGGCAAACAAAGCGCCACCCATGCACCCGGTCAGCAGCATATCGGAGACCCCAATACGTGCCCACACCAGGGTTTCAGGGTTGAGGGCAATCAGCGCCGAACCAATCACGGCGGTGCTCACCAAACTTCGTTGGCTGAGGCGGGAGAGGAGGGGGGGATTACCTACTGAAGCCCCTGCTGTATGGGCAACCGCCAGTTCTGGGCGCGCAAACCCAAACCGCCGCAGGGTCCAGAACCCTAGCCCCACTAACCCTGCGGCGGACAAGGCCGAGGGCAGCCGCACGGTCCATTCACTCACCCCAAACAAATGAAACCCCATCGCCATCAGCCAATACACCAAGGGGGGCTTATCGAAACGGGTGACATCGTTGAAGTAGGGGGTGACCCAATCACCGGTTTCGTACATTTGGCGCGCAGCCTCTGCAAACAGGGGCTCGGTTTCATCGACGAGGCCGGTGCTGGCTAACCCCCAGAAAAAGGCAATGCCGCTGACCACAGCGACCCAGAGTATCGACAGCAGGATCTCTCGCTGTCGGGACTGGGGGAGAGCGGCATTATCAGAAGACGTGTTGGGCACTGTTGGGGTCATGGTAGGCACCGTCTGCTAGGGACGGAATCACGGAACACCAAGGATCTACCTTAAAGCATCCTTGGCCGCTACCCACCATTGACCTAGGGGGAAGCACCCTAGGCCAATGGTGGCATAAGTTCCAGCACGATTGCGGATGGCAGGGGGGCATCAGGGAAAAAGGGGCTAGAAACTGGGATGGTCAAGGAATTTAAGCCACAGCGCACTTCATGATCTGTCAGTTCTTCGTTTTAGGGTGATGCACAGATCTCGCTCATCCTGAGCTTGTCGAAGGATGAGCGAGATCTGTGCGTTTGGGCTGAGCTGCGAGCTTGTCGAACAGTCGAAGCCCTAAAATTTAGCCTTGACGCTGCACTAGACGCGCAACGACTTTGCATGAACCACGAAGATGTCTTTTGGCAGATGGGGTTGAGTCGTCGTGCTGGAGACCCGAACTGGCCTAAAAGTGGAGTGAATCGGCCACTCGTCCTGGACTGAGGGTCTTCATGGTTATTTGCCGCAGCGGTAACCTACGCTGAGGATTACCCAGAATGGCTATAATCCCTTCAACTCAGGGCTTCTAGCTATTCAGCTTAACAATTCTTGTGGGGATTAGCGTTGACGAGCTTAATCGTAAACGATTGAATTGGAGCAACTCGGAGGTGATGGTATGGGGCCGTTAATTTTTCTGATTGTGCTGATTGGGGTGGTGGGCGTTGTGTTGATGAACGCCTACAACGGTTTAGTGACCTTGCGGAATCGCTACAAAAACGCCTTTGCCCAAATTGATGTGCAACTCCGCCGCCGCTACGACCTCATTCCTAACTTGGTTGAGACGGTAAAAGGCTACATGAAGCATGAGCGGGAAACCTTGGAAGCGGTGATCGCCGCCCGCAATGGTGCGGTCACCGCCAGCCAAAGGGCTGCCCAAGACCCTGGGGATCCCGCCGCCATGCAGCAACTGGCTGGGGCAGAGGCAGCCCTGACCGGTACCCTAGGGCGGTTGTTTGCGTTGTCAGAATCCTATCCTGACTTGAAGGCCAGCCAAAATATGGCGCAATTGATGGAAGAGTTGCGCTCAACCGAAAATCGGATTGCGTTTGCCCGCCAAAGCTTTAACGATGCCGTCACCTTGTACAACACCAAGCGAGAAATTTTCCCGAGTAATTTGGTTGCTAATAACTTCGGTTTTCAGTCTGCAGAACTCCTGGAAGAAAGCCCGCCCGAAGTCAAGGAGGCCCCTCGAATTTCGTTTTAGTTGCAAGGGTTGTGGTTGATCCATGAACTTCTTTGAACACCAGGATCAGGCGCGGCGGAATACCACTCAGCTCGTGTCCCTATTCTTTGTGGCGATCGCCACCATGATTGGGGCGTTCTATGGGATTGCAGTCCTGATGCTGCGCGCTGAGTTAAAGAACTACACGGGTACGGGGTGGTGGCAACCTGAAATCCTCCTCCTGATCAGTGTTACCACCTTAGGCATCATTGGCTTTGGTAGTCTGACCAAAATGCAGGAACTGCGGGGTGGTGGTGCAACGGTGGCCAGTAGCCTTGGGGGCAACACCATCAATCCCCAAACGGACGATGTCAAAGAACTGCAACTCCTGAACGTGGTGGCAGAAATGTCCCTAGCCTCGGGGACACCGATTCCGACGGTCTATCTGCTCCCCGATGAACCGGGCATCAATGCCTTTGCTGCGGGGTATTCCCCCGACGATGCAGTGATTGGGGTGACCCAAGGCTGTTTAGACCACCTCAACCGGGATGAACTGCAAGGGGTCATTGCCCATGAATTCAGCCACATCCTGAATGGAGATATGCGCCTCAACCTCAAGTTGATGGGGGTGTTGCAGGGGCTGCTGTTCATTCACATCCTGGGACGGATGTTTTTACGGAGCAGTTTTTCCTCGCGACGACGCAATAGCAAGGGGGATGGGGCATTTATTGTGATCGGTCTATCCATGGTCCTGCTTGGTGGTATTGGCTTGATGTTTGGGCGGCTGATTAAAAGCGCCGTGTCTCGCCAGCGGGAGTTTTTGGCCGATGCCTCAGCAGTGCAGTTCACTCGCAATCCTGACGGTTTAGCCGGGGCCTTGCGGCGAATCGGCGGCTTGATCAACGGTTCGACCCTCCAGACCCCCAAGGCAGAAGAAGCCAGCCATATGTTTTTTGGGACGGCGCTGCGGTTGAATTTGATGCAGGACTGGTTTGCCACCCATCCACCGCTACAGGAGCGGATGCGGCGGTTGACAGGGACAAAGTTCGCAGTCCGATCTCACTTTGACAGGAATCAAGGTGCTAGGGCGGGGGCAGCCCATGCCATGG
Organism: uncultured Leptolyngbya sp.; assembly: GCA_964353225.1. GTDB lineage: Bacteria > Cyanobacteriota > Cyanobacteriia > Phormidesmidales > Phormidesmidaceae > PCC-6406. The sequence goes on along the minus strand of CAYGVA010000002.1, from coordinate 40,655 downwards.
GCTTTGCTCCAGGATCACTCCGGCCACCCGGAACCGTTAAAACCCCTGCTGTTACCCCACCCAATGTTGCCAATCAGTTTCTGGCCACGGTGGGAACGGTGAATGCCCAGCAACTGGCTAAGGCGCAGACATTTTTGCAGACCTTACCCGCTGAGCTGAGGGCGACGGTGCGATCTTCCGAGGGGGCCATGGCCTTGGTCTATGCCCTCTTAATTGATAGCCAGCCAGAGGTGCGATCACGACAATTGCAGCACCTCCAGCAGCCCCATGCATTGGTCGATGCCCAACAGGTCGACCAATTGGCTCACATCCTCAACTCGATCAATGCGCGGCACCATTTACCTTTGTTGGATCTCTCGATCCCGGCTCTGAAGACCCTGCCCCCCCAGCACTGTGCTGTTTTCTTTAAACAGATCAACGCCTTAGTCCAAGCCGATGGAAGGCTAAGCCTTTCAGAGTATGTGTTGCAGTTGATTTTAAAAAAACGACTCCGCCCCCATTTTCAGAAGCAAACAGAACCGCCTAAAGCCATCACCCACTTAAATGCGGTTTGGCATGATTGCCAAGTGGTGTTGACGATATTGGCTCGCATCGGCCATCCCAAAACCGCCGATGCCTTGTATGCCTTTAAGTCAGGGCTTGATCGGCTCCCCCAGGCCCATAAGCGCGATGCCCCCACCCAACTCCCCCAGGTGAAGCTCTATGATCTGGGCAAGAGTTTGACCCGCTTAGAGTCCGTTGTCCCGAAGTTAAAACAGGCCATTGTGGATGCTGCTGCCCATACAGTCCTGTTAGATAACCAAGTTACCCCTCGGGAAGCAGAGTTGTTGCGGGTGGTAGTCATTACTTTGGATTGCCCTATTCCGCCCTTTTTGGACGTTGCCCCAAAAGGTGCGTCAACCCGCCGCAACCCCAATCGCAATGGTTAAGCCTGCTGAAGATAGCTGTCGCTTGGTTCCCAGTTGCCTCAAAAAAAATACCCTGGACAAACCAGGGCATGTTGTGAAGTGGTGAAACTTAGGAGATTACACAGATTGAGTCAGGGGGTTACCCTAAAACGACTGAAGATAAAAATGCGGCCCCGGCACCACAGATGATCAACCCGGCATAGCGCAGCCGTTGGGTGTGTTGGGTCGGATTAAGACTCCGTTGAGCAATCCAAAAGGCTCCGGTGGCGATCGCCCCCTGCACTGCCGTAAACCCAATCAGGTATGCCAGCAGCGGCGTCATCTCAGCCCCAACCACCGCCTCACCATAGGCATAGCCATGGAAGAGACCCGCCAAAGCCGTGAGCACAGCGACCCCCCCGGTATTTAAGCGATTGCCGTAAACGGCTAGCCCCCCAAATATGACAACGGAGAGTGCGATCGTAAATTCAGGGGCAGGCAAATCTAACCCCATCAGGTGCAAGCCGGTACCGGCCAGAGCAGCCGCCAGAAACGCCGCTGGGATCGCCCAAGCAGGCTTGAGTCGCGTCGCTAATAACCCGATGACGATGGTAAATAAAAGATGATCAGGACCGATGACCGGATGCCCTAACCCAGATAAGAACCCTTGCACCCAGGTGTTGGGCATCATGCCCCCAAAGGGATGGTGGGCCAAGGCAGGGGTTGCAAAAGCAAGTAAGGTAACGCAAACCAAGGGAATGGATACCCTAGCCTTGCGAATCATGGTTGTTAAGTCATTCATCATGGATATTAGTTTCATAGCAGTCCATTGGTTTCCCTTGAAATGGTTGTAATGGGCAGATTAGGCCGAGGGTTCAGCCATGGCTTTGCAGTCCAAAAGCTGAGTGATTTGCGTTTCTAACTCACCTGCTTGCAGCACCCCCGATGAAACGACGAGCTTCTCTAGGGTGGCCAGCCAACATTGGTAATAATCCCATTCCGGATCATCCAAATCGTGGGTAGCTTCCCACTCGGCAATGGTTGCCATCAAGGTTTGGCGAAACTCTTCCCATTCATAGTGGCCCTGCTTGGAGAGGGCAATGGCGACCCCAAAAGCCATTTTTTCCCAATCCCGATCAAACTGGAGATGACCATTTTGTCGGGGTGGTGCTTCTTCGGGGGAGCCCATCAGACTGGTTGCTGCAAAATGCTCAAACTTGGTAAACATACGCCAAAGACCTTACTCGTGATCCAACCGGTCGATTCACCCGTACCCGGTCAAACCGAGACCGTCGCAACGCCCATCATGGCTTCCGGGGTTAATAACGCAGCCAGCTCTGCTTCGCTCATGCCCTCTGTGCCAGGGGGACGCATCGGTAAAACCCACCAGCGAATCTGGGCACTGCTATCCCAAACTTTGACGGTGACAGACTCGTCTAGCTCTACCCCAAACTCAGACAAGACCACGCGGGGCTCTCGCACCACCCTTGCCCGAAAGGTCGGATCTTTAAACCAGTAGGGGGGCAACCCTAAGGTGGGCCAGGGATAACAAGAGCACAGGGTACAGACAATGACGTTATGGACCTCAGGCGTATTTTCGGCAATGCGCATGTGCTCCCCTTCCGCCCCAGACATGCCCTCGGGAAAGTCCATGGCCTCACAGGCCGCGTTACAGTCTGTCACCAGCAGTTCTTTAAAGGCCGGATCAACCCAAGCCCGAGCCACCAGTCTGGCCCCATTAAACGGCCCCATTTCGGTCTCAAAATAGCCGAGGACCGTATCCACGGTATCCCCGGTAATCACCCCTTTTTCGATCAACAAAGATTCTAGGGCTTTGACTTTAGCGGCGCTAAAGGTTTCTCGATCCGCGCCGTATCTAAATCCTGGATAGTTACTGGGCATAATGTGCTCCCTAAACGGCCTCTATGTACACTTCAAAAATGTCGTTGTAGTAAATCGACTGGGGTTCAATCAGCGATTCGTCCCAAAGGTCCTCCGGTTTAAAGGCCAAGCTATAGACCGGCATGGGGACACCAATGCCATCGGCGGTCGGAAAGAAGTAGGTAAATGCGCCCTCATAGACCTTCACGACTTCAGCCACACAGCCTTTTAAATTCCCTGGTAATCGACTATGGGCAGCGGGGAAAACATTCTTGATGCGCACCATCTCGCCCAAACTAAATTGCGGTGGGGCCGGTAGCGGCCGCATGGGAGAATCGCCTTCTTTCAGGTATTTCACCACTTGCGCATCAATAGCCGCCTCGCCACCACTGGGTAGGGGAGCTTCAGCTTTTTCGCTGTCTTCTAAAAATTCGGCGGTGCGGGCATCGAGCTCTTCTTGGGTAATGTAGCCTTCGGATACAAAGAAGCCAGAAATCCCCCCCAGCCACTTTTCGTAATAGCGGAGCCGAAAATATTCAAAGGGGTGCATCCCCTCTGCCCCCATGCGTAAATGGCCCCAGGTCCAAAAGCTTTTAAAGGTGGTGGGGACGTTATCAATGTCATAGTCTGGGATCGATTCATCCAGGTGGTTACTCAGCGCCATCATGGCCGTGTGAATGCCAAAAATTCGCTTTTCCCAGGGTTCGACAAAGACTTCTATTTCTGGGGTAATGGGGTCCAGACCTTCTAGACCCCCTAGGCTGTGTTGCAGTTTCATGGGCTTATCTTGTTACTCAATAGGGTGAACATAATCCGGTGAAAACGGTTTCACAGGGCAATCAGGCCGGGGGAGTCCCTAGGCCACTTGGGCATAGGCTTTGACCAAACAACTTTCAAACCCAGCGCGCAGCTCTGCTTCATCCAAATTTCTGCCGATGAAGACGAGTTCGCTACGCCGCGTTTCGCCCGATCGCCACGGTTTACCCGGCTGGCCCTCTAGGGTCATGTGAACCCCTTGGAAGACAAAGCGCCGCTCGGCATTATCGACATCCAAAATGCCTTTCATGCGAAAAATGTCAGCCCCTTTGGCCTGCACGAGTTGATAGAGCCAACGATTGAGTTTGTCGCTGTCTACCGTGCCGGATGCTGTGATCGCAACGGAATAAACCGATTCGTCGTGTTCATGGGCATCTTCATCCAAAAAGGCAGGGTCGATGCTGAGGGCATTTTTGAGGTCAAAGGCTTGCACCCCTAAGACAACGCCTAAGTCAACATTGCAGTTCTGGGTGGTATGGATTTGGGCGATCGCATTCATCCCCCGCACTTTTTGGGTGAGGGCTGCCAAAATCTCGGCAGAAACCAGATCCGTCTTGTTGAGCAAAATCACATCGGCAAAGGCAATTTGCTCCTGGGCTTCGCTGCTGTCCCAGTGATCCCAAATGTATTTGGCATCGACTACGGTCACGACCGCATCCAACTGGGTTTGCTGGAGCATCACCTCATCGACAAAAAAGGACTGAATCACCGGGGCGGGATCGGCCAAACCCGTCGTTTCAATCACTAAATGGTCAAATTGATCCCGCCGACTCATCAAATCACTGATGATCCGAATCAAATCCCCTCGCACGGTGCAGCAAATGCACCCATTGTTCATCTCGAAAATTTCTTCGTCAGCATCCATCACCAATTGATGATCGATGCCCACTTCCCCAAATTCATTGACGATGACCGCAACCCGTTGGTTGTGCTCTTCCGTGAGGATGCGGTTCAGTAAGGTGGTTTTGCCCGCGCCCAAGTATCCGGTCAATACGGTCACGGGGACTTTCTGAATCAAGGCCATAGGTTAGACTCTGCCTGTTTTTGTGCTTGCGATTTCAACAATCAAGAACAACAAAACCGTCATGTGGTCATGACTCGAAAGCCAATGGTGCGATTCAGAGCCGCCTCAGCATAGCCAGATCGGCTAGCGGAGCGAATTTGAGTCGGTGCATCTAGCCAGCCGCCACCGCGAATGGTGCGCAGCTGCGCTTGGCGACGATTTAAACTGCCCCGTGCCCGACCATCGGTGGGTGCCCCTTGGTAACTCCGCTGCCAGCTATCGGCACACCATTCCCACACATTGCCATGCATGTCACTCAGGCCAAACGCATTGGGTGAAAAGCTCCCCACCGCCACGGTGGCCTGTCGGTACGCTCCGGTGGCTTCCGCCTTGTAGGTCGCGGTCCCCATGTAATCGGCAAGCTGACTGGTAATCGTCTCCCCCGTATTAAAGGTAGTTTGCGTGCCTGCCCGACAGGCGTACTCCCATTGGGCTTCGCTGGGCAGTTGGTAACGCCGACCGGTGTGTTGGCTGAGGCGATCGCAAAATTCAACCGCATCTAACCAAGAGACACTTTCGACGGGCAGCGTTCCGCCCTGGAAGTGTGAGGGAGCAGCCAGCAGATCACGCTTCACTTTGGGTAAGGCCGCTACCGCAGTCCACTGGGCCTGGGTAATCGGAGACTTACTGAGGAAAAAGGGCGACAAGCTCACACGATGCCGGGGAAATTCATGCCCTTTGGCATTCGCTTCGGACTTGGGTGCCCCCATCCAAAATTCACCAGGGGCGATCTCGACCATTTCCAACCGTTCCGCACCGTTGATGGCGGCTGGGAAATACTTGGCGGCATGGGTTTGCTGCCGACGGATAGTGCCGGTCCGATCAACCGTCGGCACCCTGAATTTAAACGTTTCTAACCCTGAATGGTGAGAGTTACTCGGGGAAGCCAGCACTGAAGCCAGCGCACTGTCCCGTGCCGCCAGCACAAAGCCCAAACTCCCTAAACCTGAATATTGAAAGAATCTTCGTCGTTTCATTACCCCGTTTAATCCTCAGCTTATGTCGGTATAAGGCAATACTTTGCGGAAAACAGCAGCTAGGTGGCCAGCTTCACCAGAAAACAGCAGAATTAGGGGGTGGCAAATTACTGATTAGGCAAAAAAATGATTCGCTAATCCCTGAAACAGTAATATGGGCAGAATCGGGCTGGTGTTGTATTTGGGGTTACAGTATTGCGCCTGAGTCACAAAACGATAACTTGCAGTAATTGTGTAGCCGTAGTTACAAGGTGTTCGATTTGAAGTTAGTGTTTGTACTGAATAAATTTCTATGCTTTGTCGTTCAAAGAGGATGAGTTGTCAGGTAATATCCTGATAAATAATATTGCTTTAAAAGGCATAAATCTATGGGTATACTATTCCCCTAGTCAGCTGATTGTGCGAATTAAATTATTTGTTTTCAGCGTATTTGCGAAATGCAATCTCACAAAAATGATGGTAGGGCAAGTGTTGGTAGTGATTTTGTCGCTGCGGAAGTGGAAGGCTATGAAATTGATCAATTAGATCTAAAAATTATTAAATGCCTACAGCGAAATGGTCGTATTGCCTATAGTGATATTGCCCGAACTATTGAATCACCAGAAGCAACAATCCGCTATCGCGTCAAGCGTTTGTTGGATGAAGCGATCATTAAGATTAGTGCGTTCATTAATGCCGGGAAGGTCAAGCATGAAAATGTCGCTTACCTGGAGCTTGAAGTGGAAGCTGTCTTTTTTGAAAATAGTCTTGAGGTGTTGATGGCGATGGAAAATATTAGTTATATCGCCTCAGTGACCGGAGAATTTAATCTGATGATGGAATACATCTATAAAGACAACAATGATTTGTTGTCTTTTTTGAATGCACTCAAAAGTGATCCAGGCATCACTCGGTTGAACTCTAGAACGATTTTAAAGATCCATAAAGCTCAGTATCCCGCTCGGGTAGAACCTGAGTAAGGCATCTATGAAGCAATGCTGCTGTCACCTTTCCCTTGGCTCTCCAGCCTTTAACAGGGTCTCCTGGGTATTGACGTCTGATTCGATGACGCTTTCTAGGTGACGTTGCAACGCTAAGAATGCGTTGTCGTAACGATCTCGGAACTGAATTGCAGAAATGTCAACGGTTTCGATAATGCGACCCGGTCTATCGCCAATGACAATCAGTTTTTGTCCCAGCAAGATGGCTTCTTCTACATTGTGGGTGACGAGCACCATGGTCGTGGCAGTGTCTTCCCATATGGAGGCCAAAAAAGCTTGAAGTCGTCTTCGCAGTTGGATATCCAATGCCGAAAAGGGTTCATCTAAGAGCAGTACATCCGGTTGTACTGCGATGGATCGGGCAATGGAAACCCGTTGTTTCATACCGCCCGAGAGCTGCTGGGGGTATAAATCATGGGCGTGGGTAAGACCCACCTTTGCAATTACATCTTTGACTTTGGCCGCATACTGAGTGGGCTTTTTGCCTTTGACTTTAAACCCAAAGCCAATATTTTGCTCGACGGTCAGCCAGGGATAGAGGGTATTTTCTTGAAAGACCATGCCGATTTTTGGCGTGATGCCCTTAAGGGGCACGCCGTGAAAAAGGACCTGGCCTCTACTGGGGGAAATAAATCCCCCTAACAATTGGAGCAGGGTCGATTTTCCACCCCCAGACTGCCCCAGAATGGTGACAAAATCACCCTGGGCAACGTTTAGGTTGACATCGGCCAAGATGGTTGAAACTTGCCGGCCTTCAGCAAAAGCTTTGGTCAAGTTTTGGCAGCTTAGAATCGGTCCACTGGAACAATAGGGTACGTTGCTATCGCCAGTTTTCATCATCTATACCTGCCACCAGAAGAATTTTCGCTGAATCAACAGCAGTAAGCGATCCACGGCAAATCCAGAAATGCCAATAATACAAATCCCCAGCACAATTAAATCACTATTGAATAGATTGCGTCCGGTCATAACCACAGTGCCGAGTCCATCTCGCAACCCGGTCATTTCCGCCGCCAGCACGGCCATCCAAGCGGCAATGAAATTGAGCCGGAGTAAGGTGAAAATCCCCGGTAGGATTGCGGGCACAATCACCCACCGCCACCGCGCAAAGCTGCCACCCCCAAGATTTTGCGCCGTCATCAACAGATTTTCGGGAATTCGTTTGATTTCGGCAACGGTGGCAATGGTGAGGGTAAAGAAGACCCCCATAAACACAATGAAGATGGCGGTTAAGTTGCTAATGCCAAAAACGACTAGGGCGAGGGGTACCCAGGCAATGGGTGCGATCGGCGCAATCAAACCTAAAATCGGCAAGATAAACAGCTCAGACCATTTAGAGAGACTGATTAAGAGCCCACAAAAAATTGACCCGATAAAGGCGATCGTCATGCCCAGCAGCACCCGAATCAAGGTTACCGCCACCGATTGATAAATTGAAGCCGCCTGGGAACCCAACCCAATCTTGAAATCACTCTCAAATAGGACCGGCAAAAACTGAGAGGGGGGGGGTAGAACCTGGGTAATGGGGTTCCCCGCGTTGCTGCCAACCCCCTCCCAAAGCCCGACCAAAACAGTGCAGGATAGGAGGCCGCAGCCAATCGGCAGCAACGATTGTTGCCAAGTTTGTCTACCCTGATTGCGACTGCTCACTAGACTACTTGCCCATCACATGACGCTCATTGCACTACTCAAGGGACTGGACGATGTTCGTATCAAAAATGTCTTGGGTGGGGACATCTGACTCGATGTATTGAAGGGCGATCATCTTCTCTACAACGGTTTGGATGGCCTCTAAATCAGGGGTGAAGGTGATGGGGGCAGGCTGCGTTTCAAATGCCGTGAGCAAAACCTCATCTTCGACCCGATAGTAATTACCATCTTTGAGCAATTCAATGGCCTTTTCAGGATCCGTGTTGATAATCTCAGCTGCACATTGCAGTCCCTTGATATAAGACTCAACTACTTCTGGCTGTTCCGTTAAGGTTTTTTCTAGCACACTGACCACCGTATTCGGTGTGGTCGGAGACCAGACCTCAGCATTGTCTGTCAACACTGTTGCTTCACCGCTAGTGACAAACTCAGTGGTGTAAGGCTTAATGTGGCTCAGAATATCGACTTCGCCAATTCTGAAGGCATCAACCATCGCCAAGAGGTCGTCAAAATAGACCATCTCAAAAGCATCGACTGAAATATCTGCCGCTTCAAAAGCATCCACCAAAATTAGCTCAAGGGTGTCGCCGCGCAGGGTTGCAATTTTGAGCTTGGTATCTGGATTTTCTGAGACAAAGGCAATCAGGTCGGCGATCGATTCAACCCCAACTTCGTTATTAATAATCACCTGCATCACGCCCCAACCACCAGCGGCAGCAACCGTCTTAATCGGCACCCCGCTATTGGCGGCAAAAAACGGCAACGTAAAGGGGTTGGTACTAAAGTCAATTTGGCTTCCGGCTAAGGCGGCATTGTTATCACCTGGGTTGGTAAAGGCAACGGTTTCGACCGCCAGACCATTTTCGGCAAAACAACCCGACTCAACTCCTACAAATAGTGGGGCCATATCTAGGGCGACCAAGTGACCCGCCTTCACCGGAATTAAGTCTTCAGGGGCTGCACCAGAAGCTTCTGCCGGGTCTGGGTCTGTCGTCGTTTGCGTTGCCTCAGGTGATGCACAGGAAGCCAACAGCACACTACTGATGGATAGGGCAAGGACCTGCTTGAGAAACATGGGATTAGACCTCATTGCATTCACTTCAGTCTTAAGGACAACGCTCGAGTATGGCGAGGAAACACAATACTAACGTTAGAGGGGCCAATCTATGTTTGTTGTAGTCAAAGACACAGTGTCGGCAACGAAACGGAACTTAGAATTGTCGAATTCGCAAATCTGCATGTTTATTTTGCGGATCACTTAGCTTCTGCCATGGACTTTGCTGAATAATGAGGTATTGCTGGAGTTCAAGCGCGTTCAGTCTCTGCTGTTTTGAGTAGGGCTGTAGAAGACGCAACCCAACCTAGGACTCCTCCCTCCGACTGCAGGATATGCACCGTAGCCTCATGATCCTGCGGGTCAAAAGCTGCGCAGCAATCATCTAAGAGTAGGCAATAATATCCTAAGTCGCTGGCATGACGGTAGGTGGCAAGAACACAGCATTGGGTTGTGACACCAGCAATTAAGAGGTGAGTGATGTTTTCAGCTTGTAGGGATTGGTCGAGGGAGGTATTCACAAAGCAAGAGTGAGCGGGCTTGTCTAGGGTTTCTTTTTCCGACACCGGTTGTAGCTCATCAATGATGGCAACTCCAGACTCTCCTCTGACGAGGAATCGCCCCATTTTGCCCGTTTGACCAATGGGGGACCCTGCGTTGGCATAGCGCGCTTTTTTGCTAGAAGATAAATCCGATAAGTCAGGCGCATGACTTTCACGGGTAAAGATAATCTTCAGTCCGACGTGTCGAGCCCAATTGACTAAAGATTGAACCGTGGGGATAATCGTGCGAACAGCGGTCATGTCAAGATTTAGCTCGCTGCTATTAAATCCGTCAGGATGACAAAAGTCATTCTGCATGTCTATCACTAATAGGGCTGTTCGATTGAGCGGAAGTTCGAAGGGATGGCTATATGTCTGAACTACGACCATGGGTATCTAAAATCGATATGAATAACATGCTGGCTATTGACTTTAAATCTTTTTAAGCTTTTAGATCAAAAATAATTCTCACGGATCTGTCCCTTGATGCCATGGTTTCTCATCATCATCCTGAATCTGAAATTGCCCTACGGGTTAAAGCAATTGAATCGCTTTTGGTTGAAAAAGGTATTGTTGATCCAGCCACTCTGGATACCATTATTGATACCTATGAGCATAAAGTGGGTCCCCATATTGGGGCTCAAATCGTGGCGAAAGCCTGGGTTGATTCTGATTTCAAAGCCCGATTATTAGCAGATGGAACGGGTGCGATCGCTGAGCTAGGGCTAACCGGTTTTTCGAGTGAACACATGGTGGTGGTCGAGAACACGCCCAAGGTTCATAATCTGATTGTTTGCACCCTCTGCTCCTGTTATCCCTGGGCGATTTTAGGCTTACCACCCACCTGGTATAAATCCTTTGCCTACCGTTCTCGGGTGGTGATTGAGCCACGGCAGGTGTTACAAGAATTTGGCCTGGAGATTCCTGATCACGTCGAAGTGCGGGTTTGGGATAGCAATGCTGATCTGCGCTACCTGGTGTTGCCAGAGCGCCCTGCCGACACCGCCGGGATGTCAGAGGCGGACCTGGCGAGCCTCGTTACCCGCAATGCCATGATTGGCACCGCTAAAGTTCCCTCACCCACTTCGCTTAACCCACCTGTAGCCCAGGAGATATCACCATGAATGGCCCTCACGACATGGGCGGCATGCACGGCATGGGGCCGATTCCCATTGAAGAAAACGAACCGGTTTTTCACAGTGAGTGGGAAGCCAAGGTATTTGCGATGAGTTTTGCCACCTTTATCAACTACTTCCCGGTGGATGAAACGCGCCATGCCTCAGAACGGATGCCCGCCGGTGACTATTTGAGTTCGAGTTATTACGAGCGTTGGCTTTATGCCCTAGAGCTGTTGATCACCGAACATAATCTGGTCACCCCGGCTGAGATCGAAGCCCGAGTCATTGAACTCGCCCAATCCGCAACCTGACTGTTCTACTTCATCTTGTTTTAACTTGCCCTATGTCAATTGATCCGCCTAATCAATGCATGACGGTCGAGGCCGCTCAAGCCCTCCTTGATCAAGGTTTAAGCTGTCAGGTGGAGATCGATCTATCGGCCCCGTTTCAGGTGGGCGATCGCGTCAAAGCCAAGGTCATGCACCCCGAAACCTACACCCGCTTACCCCGCTACGTCAGGGGCAAAGTCGGAGAAGTGGTCAAAGATCATGGGGTTTACGTGTTTCCAGACACGATGGGGCAAAGGCTATCGACAAAGCCTCAGCATGTCTATAGCGTGCGTTTCTCCGCCCAAAGTTTATGGGGGATGGATGTTTCACCCCACGATGCCCTGTATATCGATTTATTTGATGACCATTTAGAAGCCTTGTGAACAACATCTACTTTAGAAAGTATTGAACGCCATGTCTTCGACGTTTCCTCACCCGTCTTCCTTGTCAGAAACCCCCGGCGGGGCCAATGAGCCAGCTTTTCAATCCCCCTGGGAAGCCAAGGCGTTTGCGATGGTCAATCAGCTTACGGCTTCAGAGCACTGGAGTTGGCCGGAATGGACAGATGCCTTTGCCCAGGAAATTGCGGTGGCGGAGTCTGATCCAACCGAGACCAGCACTTACTATGAGCGGTGGGTACGGGTGTGCGAACAGCTCTTAGTTGCCAAAGGAATTATCGAGGCCGGGGCGATTGATCAAAGAATTGAAGCGTTACTGGTGGAACAATCGAACCACGCCT
>CAYGVA010000002.1:0-28519 GCA_964353225.1 uncultured Leptolyngbya sp. | reverse complement strand
GGGGCGATTGATCAAAGAATTGAAGCGTTACTGGTGGAACAATCGAACCACGCCTGATGGAACCTGGGCCGATGAGTGCCCAATATTGCCTCGGGGTTCAGTTTAGACCTGCACAATTGCTGCATGGGCGATCGCCGGCAACCGCCCCAATGCCACTAATGCCTGATAAACCGCCCCACAAACCTCGGCACGGGTGGCCACTTGATTGGGTCTTAAATTGTTCAAACTGGGATAGTTCACCACTAGCCCCTGCCGGGTTGCCGTCGCTGTCGGTTGGAGGGCGTAGCGGGGAATCTCTGTATAGTCCTGGAAGCGTCCCAGAGTATTCAAGGATTCAGCCCCTTGATTGGCTAGCGCCAACCCATTCACTAACGAGACCCACACCTGTACCCGCAGCAGGGGATGTGTGGGACCAAAGGTTTGGTCCGGAAACCCCGTTACAAACTCTGCCCGATAGGCTTGCTGGATCGCTGCCGCTCCCCAGAAACTTGGGGGGACATCCCGAAATGCCGTGGCCACCCGTTGGGGGGCAGGCTGGAAGGCTTTCACCACCAACGCCGCATATTGAGCGCGGTTCATGGGGGCATCGGGCAAGAAGCGGCCATCCGCCATGCCGCTCACCAAGTTGTTGTTGGCCAAGCCCCGAATGAAAGCCGTTGCCCAGTGACCGGTTAAGTCACTAAAGAGCACCTGACGCGTGTCTGGCTGCACGATGTAGGGAGAGGCGATCGCTGTGGTCAATCCCAAGGCGACCCGCCCCTGATATACCAGTGCCGAGACCTCGGCGCGGGTAATGCTTTCCGCCGGACGCAGGGTGAGGGCGTCAGGGTAGTTCACCACGAGCCGCCGCTGGGTGGCGGTGGCCAGGGCACTGACGGCATAGCTGGGAATCTGGGCGCGATCGCGATAAATGCCTAACGCATCCACCCGGCCCCCGGTGAAACCGAGACCATTAGATATCGCCACCATCGCCTGAATGCGCGTGATCGACTGATTTGGGCGCAGGGTGCCATCTGGGAACCCACTCAAAAAGCCGGTTCTTTGGGCCTGAGCTAGGACCGCCGCCGCCCAAAAATCACGGGCCACATCGGTAAAGGTGATCGGTTCACGGGTTTGGGGGCGATCGGGAAAGCTCGCCACAACGAGGGCCGCAAACTGGGCACGGGTAACCGGATTGTTGGGGCGAAAGCTGCCGTCTAGAAAACCCTTGACTAAATCATCAGCCGCCAGACCATCCACAAAAGCACCGGCCCAGTGGTGGGCCATATCGGCAAAGGACTGGGAGCCCGCGATGGGCAGAGGCGATGGGGGTGTCGGTGTGGGTGACGGCAGGGTGGGTGGGCTGGCGGGCGTCGGTGATTTGGCGGAAAGGGCCAGCACCGGTTCCGGCACCGCCACCGGATCAGGGATCTGGCTGGCCACCAACGCGACTGCCCCCTCTAACTGCTGGGGAATGACATCATTGCCGCAGCTGATTAAGGCCGACCCCTGATTTTGGATGTCCGCTTGGCCATTATCTCGAAAGACATTCAGGCCCTCATCTTGGGCGACCCCCAGATCGGGCGCTCCCTGTCCCTGGTTGCGTAAACCGTAGGTTTGGTTCTGTCGCACCTGGTTGCCCCGCAGCACGGGCCGAGCCGTGTCAGTAATCGCAATACCGATTTGGTTTTGGCGAATATCGCAGTTTTGCAGCAGGGGTGCAGCCTGATCAAATAGAGCAATTCCCACCGAGTTTTGACGACATTGCAGCCGCACCAGGGAGCCTTTGCCCCGGCGAAATAGGGCGAGTCCGGCCTCTCCGTTATTGAGGCATTGGGAGGCCAGCACAGTGGGAATCGCCTCATCCAAAATCACCATGCCGTAGCGATCGCAGCCCGTACATTGAACCGTTTGCACAATCGGTCGGCCCTGGTCGATCCATAGCCCAATTCCCCTCGGTTCAGGATTGGTTAGGGTGAGATTTTCAAGCTGGGCCTGATCCTGAACGATACAGGTTACTTCTACTAGACCCAACACCGGATGGCTCAGGGCACCGCTGCCTTGGAGGATGGCCGCCCCACCGCTAGGGGGACCGATCACCCGTCGCTGGGGCGGAACCTGCACCGGAAACTGCTCCCCAGTGCCCGTGGCGTAACGCCCTGCCGCCAATTCAATGACGGTACCCGGCTCACTGCGCCGCAGGGCTTCACGGAGCGTTTTAACGGGGGCGGCACGGGTGCCATCATTGGCATCTTGACCATTGCTAGGGTGTACAGAGAGGGTAAGCTGACCCATGTTGTTTGTAAAACCGTGGCGTAGCGTACCCCAATACTGCGGCAAATCCAGATAAGATCAACCCAAATGCCGCTGATTTATTCGATGAATTCTGAGTTTTGAGTTGACTGTCCGACGGCAAGCGCAAAACTTGGCGCACAATCACCCCCAAAACTTGGCATTAACAGGTACTTACCCGTGATCACCCTCGTTATTGTTATCAATATCAGTATTGCCCTACTCTGTGGATACTTTGCTTGGCACGTTTGGCAACTCCGCAATACCTTGGCAGAGGTGGCAGATGCCGTCTTAGAGTGGGAGCAGAATACCCATGACGCGTTAAATCCATCCGTGACCCCAGCCACTATTTTGCAAGGACAGCAAGGCATCTACCAAACCCGTCAGAGCTATGCCCAATTACAGCGACAGGTACAGCAATTAGAGCGGTTGATGGCCCTCTTTGGAGGGGGGACACAAATTTTGCGCTCGCTGCGTCGGCGACACCGGGGCGCTAAATCACGTTATCGAGCCCGATTACCGATCACTCGCTAAAATACGACTCGCAACAACCGAACTAAATCCGCCCGTACAATAGGGCGAGAGGGCGCTGGCAAAGGTTAAGGTAAGCACCATGGCAGACAACAATTCAGGGTCATTTTTCGGGGGCCTGCTGCTGGGTACAGCAGTAGGGGCCATTACCGGCTTGCTGATCGCCCCCCGCACGGGGCGAGAAACCCGTCAGCTTTTACGAAAATCGGCAGATGCCCTACCAGAATTAGTCGAAGACTTAGCGAGCACCGTCCAACTGCAAGCCGATCGCTTGTCTGAGGGCACGCTCACCCAATGGGAACAAACCTTGGAACGTCTCCGAGAGGCAATCTCGGCGGGACAAGCCGCGACCGAAGCAGAGTACGCCAGTTTGAAGAACCGCAGTAACGATGGGCAACCGGCTGCGGCTGCCCACGAAGACTAATCTCGATTAAGGTCGAACCGTGATCGATCCGCTTTTTTGGTTGGCCCTGTCTTTTTTGCTCGTAGCAGTCTGCTTGACTGCTGTCCTGTTGACATTGATCCCCGCCGCCCAGGAATTGGGGCGAGCTGCCCGCAGTGTCGAGAAACTGTGCGATACCATTAGCCGAGAACTCCCCCCCACCCTCGAATCCATCCGTCTCACTAGCCTCGAAATCACTGAGCTGACCGACGACGTCACCGAAGGGGTGCAAAACGCTGGCCGGGTGGTTCAGCAGGTTGATCAAGGGCTGAGCGGCGTCAAGCAGCAGGCCCAACGGGTTCAAGTCAGTACTCGCAGTGTAATGGCTGGGTTGCGGGCGGCCCTAGGCAGTTTCACGAAGGGTAAGTCGGCGGCCTTGACCCCGCGCCGCGATCGCCGCCGCTTACCCGCCAGTCAAACCCGCCCCATTGAACGCCTAGAGCACTGGTCAAAGGCCAGCCCAGAAGGGCCTTTGACCCACCGGATATCAGAGCCATCCGCACTTCCCAGCCATGGCATCGACACCAGCCGCGATGACGGCATCTTGCGAACCCGTGGTGACGGTGCCCTAGAAGCACAGGCCCCCGAACCGGAACCCACCGCTGAGCACCCATCATCCGTTACGGAAGAGGCTTAGCTCACCTGCTGAGGCGGGGTGCCGGTCAGTCGATGGGCAGTTGGGCGATCGCCTCGCCATATACCTGGTCAAACTGCTCCTCTAAAGTATTGTGGGTTCCTCGCAGTTCATCCACCACCTGCTTTGCCCAATGGCAATAGCCCTGACGACGGGCCACAGACCATCCCGCTGGGGGAGACACCACTAAGTCTCGCAAGTTGGCGGTTTTGTCCGCGAGCTTAACTAACTTGGCGCGATCGCACAGGCTACTGGCGTGATCGACTTGATGCTGCTTGCGCACCGCCTTTGGCAATGACTTATCGTCCGTCACCTGGGCTACGACCTCCGCGATCTCTGGCCCAAAGCAAGCCTCTAGCTCTGCCACGCTAGTTTTCGTATCCTCAACCGTGTCATGGAGCAATGCACTGGCCAGCACCACCGGGTCGATGACCCCAGCTTCTTGGTGCAAGAGATGTAAAAGGGCGATGGGATGATTGATATAGGGAGATGCAGCAGCATCTTTTCGCCGCTGATGACGGTGGCGTTCAGCCGCAAACTGTAGTGCAGCCACCACCACAGACCAAGGATCTTTCACCCTACTTTCCTGGGTTGGCAACACCATCAATGAAACACCTCAAATACTTGTCGGCAACAGTCTTTGAGACGATTGCCGACCGTCTCATCGGGGGCGACTTGCCCCGTAAAAGACCACTGATGAATGGTAGACAAACTCCACTGTTTACCCCGGTGGTCAAACCCTGCCACCTCTACGCCGATCACCCGCTGCACCTTGGTTTCACTATCGGTATGGAAGCGGATCTGCACCAGCAGGCTGCGGCATTGAAATAAACGGCTAAGTCCTGGGAAATGGAATCCCAAATCGATGGAGTCTGGATCAACTAGGGCTCGGGTGTCTTGGTCATTTGCCCAAGGCTTGAGATCGACCCGTAAATCAGGGAATGTCCCTTTAAACAAACGGACAACGGTCGCAATTTTATTGGCGAACTCAATACTGTTAGCTTGCTCCGCTGCGTTCACCTCTGGCCCTCATTTGTAAACGGGGTTTACAGATTAGAATAGCCGTTGCTCCGCCACAGTCAATTCTGTAACTAGAAAACCTCAAAAATATCGGCTGTATTGACCGCTCTTGATCAGTACAACCAACATGTTGCTGAGATTATCTACCCAGCATTCTGGGAAAAACATAAGCGATGCCCGCAACAGCACCCTGAGATATTTAAATTTCCAGTTCTGCTTCACCCTGTAGATCGCTTTGGCAGATTTGTAACAGGGCTAAATCTGCAGCGCGAATTTCCCCAAGTTCATAGAACCCACTTAGTCCCAAGGATGCCAGAGGCCCTCCCGAAGCACTGGCGATGGAATCGCTCGGTGCCGTGGCAATGGCGTAGTCATAGACTTCTTGGGTATAGCTATTGGTGATTTCTAAAGTTAATGCCGCAGTCGTCATTTCTCCTTGAAAGCAATCAAAGGAGGATGAGGGCATATAAACTGCGCCAACCACCCGTTGGCCTTGGGCGGCAAATATGAGATAGCTGTGCCCGACTTCGTCAGGGATCGGCGCTTCTCCGTAAAAATACACCCCATCTTCTAACAGAGGGGCGATCTCTGACGCTGCCGGAGTTACTTCTGCTCCATCGGCTTGAAGGGGTACGGCTTGAACGGCTGACGCCAATGAAGACCCCAGTACGCTACCTAAGAGGATGGCAAGACTGAGACAGCCTGATGGTTTCCGAGTGAGAGATTGTTTGAATCCACTCAGACGTTCTTTGAGGAAGAAATAATAAAAATAACGGGGGAGACCACCACACTTAACCACAATTAGCTCCTCAGGTTTGAATTTTTTATAATCCCTATAGGGAATGCAAATGTTTATGACTTCAATGTAGCGGACATTTCAGGCGCTTTCCTTAGGGAATTGCAGGCTTTAATATCTCTTCGCACAGTTGTATCAATAGTCACAGTATTTGACTGATTGCGGCTAAGGTGCATGGTTGAAATCGTCTCTTCTGAGTGATTGGGGACAACTGTTTTGGACGAATGGTGAGACTGAGCTACTGCGTATCTGACCTGTTGATGTTGTATCGCAGTTTCGTCAACGACAAATCTGCCGTCGTGACACCTGGCAAAGTGTCCAGTCAAAAGTGGGGTGTAAGGGCAATCTGCTGAGATTTGGCAAGCCATACACCTTGCCCTTGCCAAGGGTGACCCTATGACCGGGGCCAGACTAAGTTATATGATGACCAACAATGTGCAGGCCAGCAGCTGATTGGCATTAGGTAAGAACGGGGATGGCAGAACAGACTCAGCACGTTGATTCGGGGCAAGTCCCGATCAAACTCATACTGTTCATTGACCAACGGCCTAGCTCAGGGGAATATGCTCAGCAGCTTCGCCATTACTTAAAGCAGCTCAGTCAAGGTAAGCCGTTTAGCCTAGACGTGATTGATGTCGGCGAGCAGCCCTATCTGGTAGAGCACTTCAAGCTTGTGGCCACACCGGCGCTGGTCAAGTTTGCCCCTGCGCCACAACAGGTGCTTAAAGGGAGCAACATCAATTCCCAGCTCGATTACTGGTGGCCGCAATGGCAACAAGAAGTTGCCCTTGCATGGGCAGTGCTTCAGGAGGGGAAGCCACTTCAGGGGCATCTTCTTGATCAGAGCCCCATTTCTCACTCTGTGGAGATCATGAAGCTTTCTGATGAGATTTTTCGCCTTAATCAAGAAAAAGAAGAACTTGGAGCCCAACTCGAATTTAAGGATCGGATTGTGTCGATGCTGGCCCATGATTTGCGGAACCCCTTGACCGCTGCCTCGATTGCTGTTGAGACCTTGGAACTAGGATATGCCCCTAAACAGTCTCAGAAGAGAATGCTGTTGTCGGCTAAGTTGACAGCCCAGTTATTGAAACATGCTAAGACTCAAATTCGTGCTATCGATCGCATGATTACTGATATTCTGCAAACCGCGAAGGGGGCCACGGCAGATCTCCTCGTTCAACCCCAGGAAATCGATCTGGGCACCATGCTAGGGGAGGTCGTTGATGCGATGCAAGGTAAGGTTCAGGCCAAAGATCAATGTCTTACCCTCGAAATCCCCCAAGACTTACCCCGCGTCTATATCGACGGTGAGCAAGTGCGGCGCGTGCTCTTAAATCTCTTGGACAACGCGGTTAAATACACCCCAACCCAAGGTCGCATCTCCATTGCCGCCCTGCATCGTACCACCCAAAAGATTCAGGTCATGATTGGCGATACGGGACCTGGTGTCCCTGAAGAAAACTGGGAGCGTATCTTTGAAGAAAGCTTCCGATTACAGCGTGATCAAAGCGAAGAAGGTTATGGCTTGGGGTTAGCCTTGTGTCGGCGGATTATTAGAGCCCATTATGGGCAGATATGGGTCGAGTCTAATGCCGGAGAAGGCAGTCAATTTATTTTCACCCTACCGGTTTACCGATCCTAGGGAGCGGTCCACAATGTGTCCCGTTGTACAAGGGTGTGGACCTGCCAGTCAGGACTGAGCTGGGGGTAATCTTCTCGATAGTGGCCCCCACGACTTTCCTGGCGAAATAAAGCACTTTTTAAAACGAGCCAAGCTAAATCAAGCAAATTACGGGTTTCTCCCCATTGTCTGAGGGTTAACAGGGGAGGGGGAGAAGGCAATGGGTAAACGCCTGGATTGGCAAGGCATTGCGCTAATAGGCGACTGGTCGGTAATTGGGCAAATTGTTGACGCCACTGCTCAACGGTGGAGATTGCTGTTTCCAAGGCGGGGCCATTCCGACAAATCCCAGCGCCCTGCCACATGATTTGGGGCAGGGTGGCCCGGATTTCAGCAATAGTGGTTTCATCTTGGATGCTGCAACGACTGAATTGTGTTTGCAACGTCAAGTTTTGATCGCGGTTACCAGACCCCACGGTTTTTCGCAGGGGAATGTCAGCGAGTTGGCGACCATAAACGAGGCACTCTAACAATGAATTACTCGCTAGCCGGTTGGCCCCATGCACCCCTGTGCTTGCCGTTTCACCCACCGCATAAACCCCGGAGAGGTTAGTGTGGCTTTTGAGATCGGTGATGATGCCCCCCATCCAATAGTGGGCAGCAGGGGAGACCGGAATTGGCATGGTCAGGGGATCAATTCCCCACTGTCGGCAGACGTGAACGATATTGGGAAAACGTTTGTTGACTTGTTCCGGTGGAATTACCCTCAAGTCTAAATAAACCGCTTCGGATGATGAGGGATGGGCCTGAAGATGACGGTAAATGGCGCGGCTGACCACATCTCGTGGGGCTAACTCGCCTTGGGGATGGGACTCAAAGGCAAACCGATGTTGATGCTCATCGACTAAGTGAGCCCCCTCGCCCCTGACCGCTTCGCTGATCAGAAATCGTGGGGCCTCGGGCAGTTTTAGGGCGGTGGGATGAAATTGAAAAAACTCTAGGTCTCTGAGGATCGCCCCCGATCGCCAGGCACTGGCCACGCCATCTCCGGTACTGGCCATTGGATTTGTGGTTTGGGCAAAGACCTGTCCCCCTCCCCCCGTGGCCAGCACCACTGCCCCTGCCCCTAACCACTTCACCTGGTCTTGGCTAGCGACAATCACCCCCTGACATTGGTGGTGAGTATCCAGCCAGAGGTCTAGCACAAAGGTTTCTTCTAGGACGGTAATGTGTTGCCGTTGCCTGACCGCCTTTGCCAAGGTTGCCACCACCGCTCGGCCCGTCGTATCGGCAGCATGGAGGACCCGTTTATGGGAGTGCGCAGCCTCTAGGGTGAAGGCCAGATGGTTGTCTTGCCGGTCAAAAGGAACACCTAAGGCCAACAACGCCTCAATGCAAGGAGCGGCTTGTTCGACCAGTTGAGCCACAGCCTGAGGATCACACAAACCCACCCCAGCCTTGAGGGTATCGGCCTGGTGAAATTTGGGCGAGTCTTCTGGGGCCATGGCCGCCGCAATCCCCCCCTGGGCCCAGTCACTGGCGGACTGGGTGAGTACGTCCTTTGTGATCAATCCGACCCGATAGGTGTCGGGTAAACAGAGGGCCGCATAGAGCCCTGCTGCGCCACTACCGACTAACAGTACGTCAAACGAATCGGCTTCCACGCCTTCATGTCCAATTACGGGGCAGACCCCAGGGGGCGTTTTAGAGCAAAACGGCAAGAGAGTCATATCCCTTGCCGTTTTGGTTGTTAAGTTCAGAGGCTAGGGACTAGTGACCTAACGGTAGACCCCGTTATTAAACCGATCAGCCCCTTCCACAAGGGCGGGATCAGGAGGGGTGATCCCAAACTTATCTAAATTATCTTCAATCAGGGCTTTTTCGCGATCGCTGAGTCCAGGGATCTCAAGCAAATCGTCAATCGATTCGTAGGGAGCATTCAGGACAATCTTGCCTGCGATAGTGGGGTACAGACCTGGATACTTTGTGAAAGCCTGGACATTAGCATTATTGATATCCAGCTTAGAGCCGTAGGCTGTACTGAGTTTGTCATCGACGGCATTGCGTAGCTCCCCCGCCAGAAGTAACGATGGATTGCTAAAGGATTGCCCTGCGGCTGCCATTGCAGCATCGACCTGCAAACCCATTACCCCACCGATCAAAATACTCAGCGTTATCAGTAGGCCCAACAGTCGTTTCATCTACTCAATCCCTCTGTTTTAATACAAAAGAGTTAACACAGCTTCTAGCATTTAATAAGACACTACCATCTCACCTGACCCTTCGTTCGCAAAGGTTCATGGTCAGTCATCTAAGCACCGCCGTATTCCTTCCCTTGCTCATTTGCCATGGGTGGGGTGGATAGGCAAGCATGATTTTCGGTGGGTTAGTGTCCCCTAGGGGCGTTAGGGGCAATTTGTACCTGGGTCTGCAAAAACCGATCTAAATCAGAGAAGGTACTGGCGTGGGTAACAATGGGTTGTTCATATCCCTTCATGGCGACGGTGTAGCGTTTAAATAGGTCCTCGGTCGCCCCTAGGCGTGTGAGGTGGTCGTAGGTGGTTTCGCCAATGGCGACATCCAAGCCCAGTTGCTTGGTCGATGACTCAAAGCGAAACGCGGCATTGACCGTATCACCGAGGGCGGTATACTCCGGGCGATCGCCGCTACCGGCATTGCCCACCATGGCATAACCGGTGTTGAGCCCTGCCCCAATGCGTAACGGAAAGGGTAAGGGAAAGCGCTTATGCAGTTGACCCGTCATTTTTGCCAGCGCACTAATGGACTGGGTAATCTGGATCATTTCTTTGGGTGAAACGCCCTCTGGGCCATGAATCCAGACTGCCATCACGGCATCGCCAATATATTTATCTACCCAACTGCCATATTCAGTAATGATGTCCCCCGCACAGCGAAACCAAGTGCCAATCGATTCTGACAAGACCTTCTCATCGGTTTGACGGGTCATGACCGTAAAATCACGGATATCAACCACCATCACAGAAATCAATCGCCGCATGTGGAGGGTGGCCGTGGCGGTGAAATCTTGAGAGTGGCTTTGCTCTTCTCGAGATAGCCCCGAATCGGGGGAGGGAGCGTAAAAATTGAGTTCTGTTTGCCCAAAGGTGAGGGCATCCCCATCGTGGAGGGTCATAGGGACACTAACGCGACGGCCATTCACAAAGGAGCCATTACGGCTACCTAGGTCGATCAGGTAAAATTCTCCCGTTTCCATGCATTGGATCATGGCGTGATTGCGGGAAATCCAGCGATCCGGCAACACAAGATTATTGTCATCACTGCGCCCGACCGTCCAGCAATTACTGCCCACGAGGGACAAATGGCGATTGCCAGATTCAGTTTGCAGCACCAAGTAAGGGCCAGGATGTCCAGTCACTACGGTTTAAAACCAGCCAGAATAGGATTACGCTCAAAAGCACGCGAGGTATCTCAAAGAGCGATCGCCTTATTAACATTAAACCTTGCGCACAGGTTGGCCTTATTATGCCAAATAAGCTACCAACCTGCGGTGTTGTCGCTCACTGTTGGGCGCTTTTAATCGAGGTATCTGAATTCGTTGCAGCAGCATGGGTGCCTAAAAAGAAACCGAGAGATTGTCAGCGTAGCAGCGAACTCACATTAAGAAGGCACTGCTGACAAACAAACTATCAACTAGCAGCGTACTTAACACAGCGCCACTAAAGGCCCACCAGCAGGGTTGTCGCGATGTCATCGGTAGGAGACCGACGGTCAGTAGACCGGTCCCTAACAGCAGAGCTCGACTGATCGCTTCCGAGCTCTGCAACACGGCGACAGCTTGTCGTAGCACCACCGCCACCCAATCTGGATCCACCTGCATTGCCTGCCGCCAAAACGGCAACAATTGCATCCAATAGACGTATAGATCAGTAACGGCGGTGCCTAATAGAGAACCCAGGTAAAAATAACAGCCGACCCGACCCCAGCCCCGCCACAGGCAAATGAGCACAACCGGCAATCCGATCGCCTCTAGGGGAATATGAACAAAGGGTTGCCAGCGAAACCAGCCCCAATAAAGTGAGCCAGCCAGCCACGTCCAGCTAAATCCGACGAGGAGGTCTCCCCACAGGCGGCTCCCGTAGCGGGACATGAGACTCAGCCCCGCCATCAACCACATGACTGTCAGAACGAGGCTGAGCCAAGGCAAAGACCGGACGAGAGGGGCCTGAAAGAAGACGGGAACCACCACCAAACCCACTGCACCTAGAAACGCTTGCATGGGCATGGATAGAGCCCCCAAGCGTTTTTGCAATGCGCTGAATAGATCCGGAGAATGACTGGGGTTATCGGTAGCAGGGGCAAAAGCAGACAATAGATTTCTCAGGATTGTAATAGTTCTTAACCTACCACGGGGGGCAGGGGTGGTGCATCCTTTTGTAGGGATACGCGTGATTGGGGTCGTTGGGCTGTGAATGGTAGGAGCGGAGATTGCTGGCTTGTTGAGACTAGGAGACCCCATGGGTGAAATATTGACGCCAAGTTTAATGTTTGCAGAAGCATCGCCATCAATATCGCTACTTCAAGCGATTGTGATTGGCCTTGTTCAAGGGTTGACAGAGTTTTTGCCCATTAGCAGCACAGCCCATGTCAAGGTGATTCCTGTGGTTTTGGGCTGGGGCGATCCAGGGGTGGCGTTTACTGCCGTGATTCAACTGGGCAGCATTGCCGCGATTGTCTGGTATTTCTGGGCAGATCTAACTCAGGTTAGCCGAAACATGGTGAAAGCGATCTACCGAAAGCAGTTCAATAGCCCAGATTTCCGGTTGGGCTTTGGGATCATTGTGGGAACGGTACCCATTGTTTTTTTTGGGTTGCTCATCAAGGCTTTTGTGCCCAACTATGATGAGTCGCCGCTACGTAGCACCGTAGCGATTGCGATCGCATCCATTGTCATGGCCCTATTGTTAGCCCTGGCGGAGCAAATGGGACGGCGCCAGCGAGATTTTGCCAAACTTGGGCTGTGGGATGGCATCCTGATGGGCTGTGCCCAAGCCTTGGCGCTGATCCCAGGGGTGTCGAGATCGGGCTCCACCCTGACCGCTGGACTGTTTATGGGGCTAGAGCGCTCAACGGCAGCCCGCTTCTCATTCCTGATGGGGGTGCCAGCGATTACCCTGGCGGGCCTGGTAGAGCTCCGAGGCTTGTTGACCAGCCCTGCAACCGGAACGGGTTGGTTACCCCTGATCGGTGGATTGATTGCGGCAGTGCTCTCTTCTTATTTGGCCATTGCTTGGCTCATTCAGTTTCTTAAGACCCACAGCACCTGGGTGTTTGTCTGGTATCGCTTGGGTTTTGGGATCGCAATTCTGGCAGCAGTTTCCCTACAGCTCATGCAGAATGTATAAGGACCCCCACTAATGTTTCTGCTGTCTATCTTTTATGAGTTCCCTTGCGATTCGTCCCGCGTTAGTCACCCAGGTCAGACCGGATTCCATTGCTGCCGAATTGGGGTTTGAACCCGGCGATCGCCTAGTGACCATCAACCATCAACAGCCTCGGGATCTGATTGACTACCAGTTTTTCTGTGCCGACGAAATCTTGACCCTAGAGGTGCTGGACGCCCAAGGACAAACCCATCAAGTCGAGCTCGAGAAGGACGCAGATGAAGACCTCGGTCTAGAGTTTGAGACCGCCTTATTTGATGGGCTCATTCAATGCAACAATCGGTGTCCGTTTTGCTTTATCGATCAACAGCCCCCTGGTAAACGAGAGACCCTATACCTCAAAGATGATGACTACCGTCTGAGCTTCTTGTACGGCAGTTATTTGACCCTGACCAATTTGTCACAACGGGAGTGGGATCGTATTGCCCAGCTTCGCCTTTCTCCGTTGTATGTCTCTGTGCATGCCACAGAAGCCGCCGTTAGGACTCGGCTACTGAAAAATCCCAGGGCAGGTCAAATTTTGGAGCATCTCCAATGGTTTCAATCCCAAAGATTGCAGATCCATGCCCAAGTGGTGGTCTGCCCTGGAATTAACGATGGGGAGCACCTGCAGCAGACTCTTCTGGACTTGGCCCATTTCTACGATCCTGAATCGCCTACAGTGGTTTCCGCCGCAGTGGTGCCAGTGGGGTTAACCCGATTTAGACCTCAGGAGGATGCCCTCACCCCAGTCACCCCTGCGAAGGCCCGCGAAGTCATTACCCAAGTTCAGGCACTTCAAACCCAATTTCAGGCACAGTGGGGGACGACTTTTGCTTGGCTTGCGGATGAATGGTTCTTGATTGCGGGCTCCACTCCCCCCGCCGCCATTGATTATGAAGGCTATCCTCAGATTGGCAATGGGGTGGGCTCCATCCGCCAGTTTTTGAGTGACTTTGAAGCGGCAGCCACTGGATTACCCCAACATATTGCCCAGCCTCAGCGCTATGTTTGGATCGTGGGCAACGCGGTTGAGCAGGCTTTTCAGCCAATTGTGACCCGACTCAATCAAGTGGAGGGGTTGTCCGTCGAAATGGCCGCCCTCAACAGTGACTATTGGGGGCAGGCGATTACCGTTACGGGCCTCTTAACTGGCCATGACTTAATCTTGCACCTCCGCGATCGCCCTTTCGGTGACGGCCTATTGCTGCCCTCAATCATGCTAAAACCCCAGCCCCCAGCCCCCCCTGAGCATTGGCTCTTCCTGGATGACATGCGTGTTGCCGAGGTTAGCCAAACGCTCAACTGCCCAATTCACGTCATCGACGGAATTGACGGACTCATTCAGGCCTGTACATCAGGCGATGGTTGAGGGCCGCGTTGAAATCCGTTGACACCACCCCTGAGTCTTACTACACTGTTTAGTAAAGTCAAGTATTCGATAGTTGCTTTGACTGTCTTCATGGCAAGCACGGGCCAAGGTCCCGCCACCCAGTCGGTTCCTGAGCTTGTGTAGTATCGTGAGAGGGGAAAATTTTGGTCGATAAGATCGGATTACGGCTTAATCAAGTATTGGTGAATCGGTGAATAACAGTATGAGAAATGGCTACTCTTGCTTCGAGTGGTTGCTGCTCTTTTTGCCTGCGATAGTGGTTTTGCCGATCCTGGGCCAGCCAGGATTTGCTCAAGCCACCTCCACCGAGGAAGCAGCAGAAACGACCCATATTGCGGCTGACGTTCCCGAAGACGTCGTCACCTCGTCCGATGAGCCGGTATTAGAACCCCTAGAAGAGGCTTCTGATACCCCTAGTGACGATCAGGATCGGGAAACTTCGGGCGGCGCAGCTCGTCCGCTCCCCACCGATAGAGTGGTGGACCGCTTCGAATATTTAGATCCTGACCCAAATCCTCTCCTCTTGCAAACCCAGCCCGCAGAGGTGGAGATTGTTGGTACCCAGCCCCTCACCCTAGAGGAGGTCATTGAATTGGCCTATCGCAACAACCCTGATCTGCGCATTGCCCTACTCGAACTTGAGCAGAGTAGGGCGGGGCTGCGGGAGGCTCAGGCCGCTTTGCTACCGACTGTTGTCCTCAGTGGCACTGTCCAAGGGCAAAATTCCCAAAGCACTTCTTCTGGCGCGACAGGGCTAACCAGCCGTGAAGAACTGGCCCTCGCGACCAGCGGCCAAATTAGTGCCAACTATAACGTTTATAGCTCTGGCCAGCGGGAAGCCAGGATCCGTGCAGCAGCGGAGCAGGTGCGTTTCAGTGAGCTAGAGGTTGAGCGCCGTCAAGAAGTGTTGCGCTTGAATACTGTTAATGAGTACTACGACTTGCAGCGGGCTACTGAGCAAATTCGTATCAGTCAAGCTTTTTTAGGCGAAGCCGAGCGCAATTTGCGGGACACCCAACTGCGAGAAGAAGTGGGAGTCGGAACCCGCTTTGATGTCTTGCGGGCAGAGGTGCAAACGGCCAATGCCAGACAGCAGCTCCGGCAAGCAGAGAGCGATCGCCAAACGGCCCAGCGCACCATCGCTCGACGGCTTAACTTACCGCCCTCCCTCAATATCGTTACCGTACCTGTTAGCATTACGGGCACTTGGCCCCTGGGTCTAGAGGAGAGCATTGTGCTGGCCTACCAAAATCGGGCTGAACTCGAACAGCAGTTGGTGCAGCGAGAAATTAGTGAGCAGCAGCGCCGCATTGCGCTCTCCGCCCTCGGTCCCCAGGTGGACCTGTTTGCCAACTACAGCGTCCAAGACCAATCCAACCAAACCAACCGCTTTAGCGACACTTATAGTGTTGGGGCTCAGGTGTCTTGGACCCTATTTGAGGGGGGCGCAGCCGCAGCCCAAGCCCAGCAGCAAGAACTGGCGATTGAAATTGCGGATCGTGGCTTTGAAGAAACCCGTAATAGCATCCGTCTAGATGTTGAGCAGTCTTACTTTTCCTTGGAAGCCAACCTGGACAATATCAGCACCGCCGAGTTAGCGGTGGAGCAAGCCGAGGAGGCGTTACGGTTGTCCATTCTCAGATTTGAGGCGGGGGTCGGGACGCAGCTCGATGTGATTAGTGCCCAAGCTGACCTGACTGAGGCGGAGGTCAATTTAGTCGATGCCACGATTGGCTACAATCGTGCCCTTGCTGCTCTAGAACGGGCCATTAGCAATCTTCCAGAGCAGTACTACGAAGCACTGCCTTATTGAGTTGGGGGAGTTCTAGAGAGAACAGAGCCCGAAAAGCTGCTGGCCCAATCACCTCGGTTGGGGGGATCGGGCCAGCAGCTTGCTCAAGAAACACGGTTATTGTCTGGGGGCTTAGGTTGTGTACCGCTCGTAGGCGGCCACAATCCTTTGTACTAACGGATGCCGAACCACATCGGCCTGGGTGAGCTTACAAAATGCGACACCCTCAACCTGCGCTAAAACCTGTTCTGCCACCATGAGGCCAGAGGTCTGATGGTTTCCTAAATCTGTTTGGGTAACATCCCCAGTGACGACCATCCGCGACTGGAACCCAAGGCGAGTCAAAACCATCTTCATCTGGGCAGGGGTCGTATTTTGAGCCTCATCTAGAATCACGAAAGCTTTATTTAAGGTCCGCCCTCGCATATAGGCCAAAGGGGCCACCTCTATGACACCCCGCTCCATTAAGCTAGAGACTTTCTCCGGCTCAATCAGTTCATGTAGGGCGTCGTAAAGGGGGCGCAGATAAGGGTCAACCTTCTGTTGCAAATCCCCTGGCAAAAACCCCAAACGTTCCCCCGCTTCCACTGCCGGTCGAGTCAAAACTAAGCGCTCATAGTCTCCATTGAGCAGCGCTTGGACGCCAACCATGGCGGCTAAGAACGTTTTGCCTGTGCCCGCTGGGCCAATGCAGAAGGTCAAGTCGTATCGATTTAAAGCCTGAATGTATTGGCGCTGATGAAATGTTTTAGCCCTAACGGTAGTTCCAGAGCGGGTGCGGGTTACCACCTCACTTTGTAGGGCTTGAAGCTCTTCTAAACGCTTTGTGTCAATAGCTTGGCGCGCAGTCAGGATGTCGGCGCGGCTGACGGTCTGGCCTTGGCTCCAGATCGGCTCTAAAGCACCAACCAAACGACGGCTCAAATCAGTGGCTTTTTCTGTGCCCGAGATTCTCAGCTCTCGACCCCGCAACACTAAGGTTGCACCGGTTTGCTGAGACAAAAGCTTCAGATTTTCCTGGTGGTAACCCGATAGGGCGATCGCACTATCAGCGTTAGATAAATCAAAATGAATCGTCTGCTCCATGCAGGACAGTTACCCTAGCCTTCTTTTCGTCGAGGTTTGGGGCTAGCAGGGCGGGGTCGGTCTCGTTGCCCCCTGCTAGAATGCCGCTCTGATGATCGACGCTGGGCAGAAGGACTACCCTCGCTAGCCTTCGCCTCACCGAAAATGTCTAAGTGAGCAGCCTGTTGATGCAATTGGGCAGTCGCCTTTAGGACGGTGCGCACTGCTTGAATATTGCGTCCCCCCCGACCAAAGACCCGACCTCGATCTTCCTCAGCAAAAGCAACGCGGACCAAAACCTTGGAACGATTTCCCAAGACTTCACAGTCAACTCGCAAGGCATCAGGGGATTCTAAAAATGGCTCTAGTAGAAACCGAACTAATGCCCCATAGTCAGGCGTAGCAGCATCGTCAGCCAAGGATATGAGATCTCCTTCAGACACTGGCTTTAAGCTGCTCGAAGACATTTGCCTTCTCCAAGATATGCTTCACAGTTTTCGTGGGCTGAGCGCCCTGCTGAAGACGACGCACGATGGCAGGCATTTCGAGCCGGGTTTCGTCAGTGCGAGGATTGTAATAGCCTAATTCCTCTAGGGGACGGCCATCTCGACGAGAAGTGCTGTTAACCGCTACGATCCGGTAACTTACTTCCCGCTTCTTACCAAAGCGCTTCAATCGCAACTTGATCATGGAACGTTTCGCAAACCTTTAAAACTGGGTTGAAGACCATGCGGGTCGACATCAAAGAATGAGCTATACAGTAGATAACTGATTCACGCATCACACATGGGTTTTTCATCCTACCAGAAAAGTCCTCTTGCCAACACCACGATGGGTTGACGAGAGCCATCTCGCTAAGGGGCCGAGTCTAGGCAAACGATACAGGTAGGATGCCCCTAGGGTCATCGCCTCAATTGCTCCAGCGGGTCCTAGACTGAATCATGGCATCTCAAGGATAGAAAGCTGCTCACCGCTATGTTCTTGGGCCACACTCTCGACATCGCAGCGGCGGTAGAGGGGGTGGTTTTTGCGTTTCGAAAAGCGACTGTCGATTCCGCAGGTTTCTAAGCGTTGCTGGGTCAATATTTGGGAGCAGCCTAGAATGGCTGCCGCCTCATTTAGGCGGATCCATTGTTGCCCAAACCGTTTGAGGAGGGCTTCATCGGACTCGGACTGAACTTGTCGCAATAACAGCTCTGCCAAGAGCCAGCACGCTTTTGTATCTGCCTCAGCCCGGTGAGATGGCCCCACATCAAAACCGAAATGAACGACTAGGTTAGGCAAACTGCGGGAGGGCAAATCGGCCAGGAGTAACCGTGATAGGAGCACCGTGCAAAATCGCGCCATTGCTGGTCGTGTGTAGACATGTTCTAGATGACGATATTCGGCTTGTAAGAATCCGTAATCGAATTCCAGATTATGGGCCGTCAAGGTGCCCTGTTCTAAGGCTCCTAGGCATTCCGGCCATACCGTTTCTGGGAAAGCACCTTGGTTGACTAAATTCTGGGTGATGCCCGTGACCCGAGTGATCATCTTCGGGACCCGTACCCCTGGATTAATCAGATGAGTTTCTTGATGCTGGATGCCGTCTGCCAAACTGGCTTGCAGCACTGACACCTCAATCACCCTGGCACCCCGATAGGGTAAAGAGCCGGTGGTTTCGACATCAACAACGGTCAGCATTGAGGTGCTGACTTGGCGGTAGTAGGCTAGGAGCTCGTGCGATCGCAGCGCCAACTGGCCTTTACGTTGAATCGGTCGTGCCATGGGCGTCCTAAAAAACCGGCTAAGTTGCTTCTAAACGATTTCTCTATTGTTAGGGTTAAGGCCAGCCTTGGCCAGACTCTACCGAATTCAACCGTTTACATGCATTGGCTTTGCATCAGCCTGTCTAGCGATGGGTAATGACGGTTGTCTCGCCGGATCGCGATAAGCTTTGGCCATGACAGTCGACTTTACTTGGATTCAAGGCCCGACTCAGAGTGGCAAAACCGCTCGGCTTTTAAAGCATATTGCAACCCAAGCCCGCCAGTCTGCTTATCCTGAGATGACCGGGGCCGTTTTTTTGGGGCTGGCTGCCAATGGGGATAATCGCTTGACCCTATTGGATCGGATTACCCTGGCTCTGCCCCCGGAGATTTCGGTGCATACGGCGACCCCGATTGGGTTTATCCAAAGTGAGGTGGTCTTGTTTTGGCCACTTTTAGTTGAGGCCCTGGGCTTAAATCCTCAGTTTCCGCTGCATTTACGTCCAGAAACGGAACAGGACTTGGCGACTCAACTGTGGCAACCTCAACTTGACCAAGGGGCGATGGCTGTGCCGGGGTGGACGGCCCAGCAGATCGTGCGGCGATCGCTCGATTTTTTGCAGCTTGCCGCCCAGGGCGGGATTCCGGCTGAAGATTTGGCCCTGATATTGCCTGAGGGTATCCCCCCTGGGCTGGCTCCGAACGATACTTGGGTCGCTATCGGTGAGGCCCTCGTACAATGGCGCGATCGCTGCCTTGCCCAGGGATTTTTAACCTATGGCATTACCACCGAGCTCTATGGACGACATTTAATCCACCATCCCACTTACCTGGCCAAGCTACCCCAACGGTTCCAGGGGTTTGGCCTGGATGATCTAGATGAATACCCCCGCCTCTTCCAGACGATTGTCGAGACCTTTTTGAACTTGGGCATTACGGGCGCAGTGACCTGGAACCCTAACGGCAAAGTCAGACTTGGGGTTGGCGCGGATCCTGATGCCCTAGAGGCGCTGCGGGCACAGGTAACCCTGACTGAAACCTTGACGACGGACGGTGAACTGGGTTTGGTGGCCCCCATGGCAGAGGACTGGGTGCAAATGGTCCGAGATCCGACCGCACTGCCCACCCCCTCGGCAGTTGTGCAGGTGATTCAAACCACCTCTCGCGGGGAGCTGCTCCGTGCAACGGCGGCGGCAGTGATTACAGGGGTGAAAGAACAGGGATATCATCCCAGCGAGATTGCCGTCATTGGCCCTGGATTTGACGCGATCGCGCGCTATACCCTATCCAAAATCCTGATTAACCAAGGGATCCCGGTTGAATCACTCAATGATCAGCGACCGTTGGTGAGTAGCCCGCTGATCCGAGCGATCTTGACCCTGATTCCCTTTGTCTATGACGGGCTAGGGCGACAACTTGATCCAGAGGCCGTGGCCGAAATGTTGACCGTTCTGAGCCAAACTTCATCAGGTGATCCCAGCCAAGCCTGGGTTGATCGCGTCCAAATTGATCCCGTGCGCGCTGAGCTCATTGTCGATCACTGTTTCCACCCCGATTCAGAGCAGCCCAAGTTATTGGCAGCAAGCGAATTTCCCCGTTGGGATCGTTTGGGCTATCAAGCTGTCGAGGCCTATGATCGGTTGCGCCAATGGCTGGCTAGGCAGCGCCAGGCCCGTCAGCAGCGGTTACTCACCAGCCCCGTTATGCTGCTAGATCGCGCCATTAATACCTTTTTGTGGCAGGGAGTATTGCCCTATGACCAGCTCGCAGCGCTGCGTGAACTAATGGAAACAGCCCAACATTTTTGGGACGTGGAGCGCCGTCGGCAGCAACAGCAACGGTCAGGGGCGGACGCCGAACTTTCCCCCCAGGCAGAAGATCGGTTTTTAACCCTGCTTCACCAGGGCATTGTCACCGCCAACCCTTTTCCGGTAAAACCCCTGAACCGCCATCAACAGGGGGTGATTTTATCCACTGTGTTTCAATATCGATCCCAGCGACGGACCCACCGCTGGCAACTCTGGCTGGATGCAGGCTCTCCCCGCTGGTTGACAGGGACCGATGCCCTCTTTGGATATCCACTATTTTTACGCAGTTGGTCTGGCCGCCCCTGGACTCTGACATTCTTAGAGCAAGTTCATGAAGAACGCTTAGAGCGAATTCTGCGGGACCTGCTAGGTCGCACCACGGAGCGCATCACCCTCTGCCATAGTGACTTGGCCGTCAATGGTCAAGAACAAACAGGTCCTCTCATCCCATTGCTAAATAGTCAAAGCTAAGGACGCATGACCAGCGTACAAAAGCCAATCATGTCGCCCTAAAGAGCCGTTGAAGGGGTCCACCGCCAATCTAAACCCCGCTCAGCCCAAGCCGTTGCCTCCTGGGTCGGCAATGGCTTAGCAAACAAACAACCCTGTCCATAGTCACAACGTGCTTGTCGCAAATAGGACATGTGGTCTTCCTTTTCAATGCCCTCAGCAACAACCTTGACCCCAATGCTATGGGCTAAGCCAATAATTGAATCGGTTATGCTGATGCTTGTATTTTCTTGGTTAATGTTGATCTTAGAAACGAAAGATTTGTCAATTTTTAAGGTGTCAATTGGGAAGCGATTGAGGTAGCTCAAGGAAGAATATCCCGTCCCAAACTCATCGATAACTAATGGCACGCCAATTTGTCCGAGCTGATTAAACACCTTGATGGTTTGTTGACTATTTTCCATGGCAATGCTTTCAGTGATCTCAAGTTTTAGCTCATTGACAGCCACATCATATTGTTTGATGATCTCTTCAATCCGCCTAACCAGGTTTGTATCAGACAATTGTCGAGAGGGCAGATTCACGTTGACAGACAAAGGGATTTGGATGGCAGGATTTTGTTTCCATTGGGCTAATTGCCAACAAGCTTCCTTAATCATCCACATCCCAATCTGGTAGATAAGGTTGGTTTCTTCTGCAATCGGAATAAATACATCAGGACCAAGCAAACCCCGTTCTGGATGATTCCAGCGAATTAACGCCTCAAACCCAACCAATTTTCTTAAGCCCAAAGAAATAATAGGCTGATAATGAAGTTGTAATTGCTTATGCGCGATCGCCCGCCTCAAGTCCCCATCAAGCTGTAGTAAGTCCTTCGCCTTTTGATGCATGTTTTGATCAAATACAACGAATCTTGATTTCCCTGATCGTTTAGCGTTGTACATCGCCGTATCAGCATCTCTCAAGATATCTTCTACCGTTTCGTACGGTAATTCGCTTGATGCAATGCCGACACTAATACTGGGATAAACTTCCTGATCGCCAAGGGTGAGCGGCTTAGCAATGTTTTTCTGTAATCGCTTAACTACTGCAATCGCCTCATTTAGGCTCTCTAAATTGTCGAGCAGTATAGCGAATTCATCCCCGCTGAGTCTGGCGACCATATCATAGGGTCGAATACAAGCTTTGAAGCGCTCTGCTAACTCAACCAAGAACTTGTCCCCTGCTAGGTGACCTAAGCTGTCATTGATCATCTTGAAGCGATCTACATCAATGAAAAATATTGCAAATTGATAATCTGCTGAAATTTTCTTCTTGATATCCAGCGTTTTTTTGACTCTAAATAAAAAGGCTTTCCGATTGGGAAGCCCTGTTAAATCATCAACTTGTGCATGCAGTGGATCATGGTGTTGATGCACCATCACCCCAGCCTCTCGTGCACTATCCTCGTGCTTGACGGCTCCTGACTCATTTTTGTTCAAGAATGCCATCATATGCATCAAGAATGAATTGAATTCATTATTGAATTTAAGGTTGTTTTTTTGCTCAAAGAAGACAGCTTGAATATTCTTATGGAAAACAATGGTGTCATAATCTTTGAGTCGATGTAAGGAAATTTTTTCTTGATTAACAAAGAGGCCATTGGTGCTGGAACTTCCTTTTATTTTGCCGTCGACTATCCAAAAAGAATTGTCTCTAAAGCAGATGGATGCATGGGTTCTAGAGATTCCCTTAGATGCCAATAAAATATGATCTGAAGAAGAACGGCCAATCGTATACAATCGCTTGTCTAAAAATTCCCAAAAAATTCTGCCTTCTTCCCTAAAGATAAGAATTCCTTTTGATTCCATCGTTATCCCAATGCCTCTAAGGTAGGATGCAAGTTACATGTAACTGTCTACAAGGTTCGCAGATCTTCAAGTCTCATACTTCAAGTCTGAAGTGACTTGAAGGACTACACTTTTAACCTTTTAGAATAATGAATGTATTTATCTTGTTCTGAATCTATCCGCGTGAATTTTACCTGCCTCATAAAGATATGTACGCCGAATATTCACCGAAAACCTTGCTGTTTTTGAGACATGTCAGATAGTTATGGGATTTTTTTTAAGGTACCCAGGTAATCCGTTAGAGTAGCGCCATCTTTGCTCTGGACAACGCTTGGCAATGGCAGCACCTACGCCCCGATGGGACCGAACCTTGTCGATGAATGGGGTGGAGATAGGTTGCTGACTTGAGGTCTTCGGAACCTCGCTCGTCTGGGACCGCTCACCCTTGGGCATAGTGATCAGCCCAAGACGCAGAGACAATGTGTTTTATCTTCACAAACCTTGACAAAATGACTGAGCAAGGGCCGATATTGAGTGGCCGATAGTGGCTTGGCACCCAGGGCACTCCGCTAGAGGGTAGGGGAGCGCCCTGGGTGGTATTTCTACATTGAGCGGGGACTAGTATCTGACTCTAATGCGGGATCCTCTTGAATTGCGGCGCTTAAGAGCTGGTCTGGCTCGGGGCGTTGGGGATTTCCCAAGCCGACATATTTTTCGACCAAGGTTAAGAGCTCGGTGGCACCAAAGGGTTTGGTTAAGTAGTCAGTTGCCCCTGCCATGCGAGCCTTGACGCGATCGATAAAGCCATCTTTTCCGGTCAGCATGACGATTGGCGTTTGTCGAAAGTCACTTGCCTGTCGCAACATGGCGCATAACTCATAGCCTTCTAATTCGGGCATCGCTATGTCACATAGAATCAAATCCGGCTGCAATTGAAATAAGAGACTCAGCGCCCGGAGCGGGTTGCCAATGGAAGAGGCTTCGTAGCCCTGCTCGACCAAAATATGCTCGACGGCTTCACGAATGGCGACACCATCATCAATACAAACTACCCGAGGGACGCGGGTCTCCTCCCATGACTCTAATTCTGGTGTTTTGCTCGGCGGCGTCGCGGCATGGGGAAATTGAATGCTGCCCTGCCGCACGTGCGGGTAAATGCGCTTTGCAATGGCAACCACCGTGCAATCTAGGTAACGGGCCATTTGCTGAATAGACGTCGTGCTATTGATCCATTGAAGTAACGGCTTGATATCGGCAATCAAAGGACCGGCTTCTAAAACCGTCTGGTCAGGAATGAAGGGGCATTGGTGCGGTGATTGGATGTGGGGGTAAAACTGTTTCCATTCCTGGATTTGTTGGGTAATGCTCGCGACCAGCGGCCCACTGTGGAATCGTTTGAGTTGAGGGCTGAGGGCAGAGTTGAGCTTAAAGATGAAGGTGCCTTGGTGCAAGCTCAGCAAATCAAATAGGGTTTCGCAAACCATGCGGTTGAGAATGGTTCGTCCCTGTTCTGGGGTCAAGACATGTTGTTCTAATAAGGCCCATAGATGACCATACTCAGGGGAGTTAAAGGGCTCTATGGAGCGGGCGTTGGTGGTGTCTAATGCCGTTGCCAACCCATAGCGATGGAGATGATCCCGGAGCCGACCGAGGCGACCCGTGGTCTCACCGGCATATACAATCTGGCCGTTGAGGAGAAAAACCAGCCAAGCTTGAGGTAAGGAGGCGGTGAGGGCTGGGCGATCGCTAGCTGCAGGGTAAGCTTCGACATACAACTCCCCTGTGCGCTGGCCTAATTCGATCAGCTGCAAAATGCTACGAATGTCAATTTCACTGAGTTGCCCCTGCATATGCCTCAAAAATTATGTGTTCCCTGAGGTCCCCTGACAGTCGATGCCATTAACCATGGACGAGGATGATGAGCACTAACCGTTAATCGTTCAATCCCCACTCTGAAGCAATCCTGATGGCAAACCCATGGCTAGAGGAAGATGCTGGCGTAGCGAGTGGTAGTCCAATCCTGATAATCACTCAGAGTATCAATAGAATGAATCAAAGCCCTAATTACGGATGCCACACGTTATCATAAGTCGCCAAGGCTTGGGAGCGTTCACACCATTACGGTATTTGTCCATCAGTGATACGGTCGCAAATTGTAGAATTTGAATCGTCCACTCCAACAAAACATGCGTTAGTTTAAGGGCACTATATGTTCCTAGGCATGGGATAAACTGCTTTCAAGATGGCCATGCTGAGTTTACAAGGTTGGGTGTAGTTGATGCCTTCTGTTGGGTTTTGCTGTGGGCTCAAGGACAGAGAACAGCCGGGGCTTCACATAGTCTGGTAATTATCGCGATGGAAGAGGACGATCGGCGTGCTTTATCTGGCTGAAGTGCAAAAGAAAAGCGGTTTCATCGGCAGTGGCAAGGCGGAGTTTAAATTGCTCGCTTGCCAAAGGGGCGAAACCTGGACTGCTGTACCTGGGGAAGAAATGCTGGCAGCCCCTGATGATGCTGCCTATAACGCAGGGGCGTTGGTGATGGTGGAAACCAACAGCAGCAATCGTCAGGTTCAGCGCCACTACGATGCGGGACGGCCCCTGGTAGGCATTCTGCAAAACTTTTCGAGCCAGAGTAAGAAGTTTAAGGCTCAAGAAGAGGAAATTGAGCAATGGAAGCAGTCTTTGACCTTCCAAAGCCAAGCCCTGAATCAAAGGGAGTTGGAACTGGAAACCCGCCAGGAACAGGTTGAGCAAGCGGAAGCAGATGTTGAACAGATCGAATCTCAACGTCAAGAATTGGAAGGTTCTCAAGGGGAGCTGGATCAGCTCAAACAGGACTTAGAACGTAAGACCCAAGAATTAGAGGGTGCCTGGGCTCACCTTAATGGCGAAATTCGTCGATTTGAGGAGCGCCAAGAGGACGAGCAGCAGCAGGCGGGGCTGGATACAGGCCAAATGCAACAGATTCAAGAGGCCCTTGATCGACTGATGGGTGCGGTAACGCCGACGGAGGGGGTACGAGAGCAGCTCACCTTAGCTTTTGAGGTGATCGATCAACAGCATTCAACCTTGTCAGAGCGCGAAGCCGAGATTGCCGAACAGCAAGCCCAGCTAGACCCGTTGCAGAGTCAAATTGAGCAAGACAAAAGCGCGATTACGGCTCAATGGCAAGAGTGGCATCATGCTGAACAGACCCTAGGGGAACGCCGCACTGAGCTTAAAGTCAAGCAACAATTGCTGAGTATTAAGCAGGTCCGGGTTCAACAGTTCTCTCAATATCTCCAGGCCCAGAGTGCGCTATACAAGCAAGTCTACGATTTGCTGAATACCTCTGATAAAGTTCGCCTGAGTGACAAGGTTGATGTGGCTGCCCTGGAAGCTATGGAGCTGGATAGCCTTAATAATCTGGTGGGTGATCTAGAAAAAGATTTAGACAAGGTCTCTCGCTTTGTTAGTGATCAAGAAGAGGAGTTGAACTTTGAGCAAGAAGCGATCGATGAACTGAAGCAAAAAATTGAAGCGGCGAGTGAATACGACCGTTTGCAACTTGAAACGGAGTTGGCTGATGAGCAAGATCGCTATCAGATGCTCAACGAAACGTTGGTCGGGCAGCGTCGGAATCTACTAGAGCGAGAAGAGGTCTTGAGCCAGCACCAAGCGGTGCTTCGTCGTCGTCAAGGTCTGGTATCCGAAGAGAGCCCTGTTAATGCCATGGATCTTGAGCCGGTCATGACTCAAATTGATGGGCTCCGCAAGCAAACCTCTGATGACATTCAGGCGGTGGAAACGGAAATCAAGGCGCTCCAAACCGCTATTGAGACACTCAAACAGACAGTGGAGCAATTGGCTCAGGCCCAAACCACGAGCCGTGAGGGCATATTGCAAGCTGAGGAGGCATTGCAAGCGCAAAAGGCAGATCTGGCTGCTATTGAGGGCAGGAAGGGCTTGGCAGATACGTTGCTGGTTCCCTTTCAAGAGGGGTTGGCTGGTCTCAGGCAGCGGCTGGATGAAGCTTCAGCGTCGGTTTCTCAATTTCAGGAAGCGAGTGACTATCAACTGCAAGCGATCGCCGAGATGCGACAAATCATCACAAGTTTCTCCGGGGATCCATCCCAAGCCGCTGCATCCTAATGCCTTAGCGTTGCAACCATCCCACGCCCCGTACCAACTGAACTGAGGGGCGTTTACGATTGTCTTATGCCCTCACTCAATGCGGGGCTTGTAATGGACAAAAATACTGGCATAGGCCTCGCCCTTGAGAGGGCTAGGTCTGCCATGCAGTAGTCGCGCACCCTCATAGAGAATCATCTCCCCTGGGGTTTGAATGATTTGGTGACGGCGATAAAAATGGTCTTCGATTTCCAGGGGCCAGTCTTCATCGATGTCTTGAAAAATATTGATAGTGGCACTAACTATATGGGTTTCTAGGCGGTCTCTATGGGATTTTAAGGATGCTCCCCGCTTATATCGACGAATGCCATAGACATAAGTGGGCTCTAGTGCGATCCCGGACCATGTTTCTAAGATGGGCTGAATGACGTGATGGGTTTCGTCTTTGAGGGATGGGGAAAGCTCAATTACCTCACTAGCAACACCACCACTGCCTTTGATGAATTCTTTGACCACTTCTTTTGATGCCGACAGGTGGTTCTCTTCTAAATAGAGAGAAAGTTTTTTGAATAGTGGTTTGGGTAGTTGGCAGAGTTGAAAGCCGGTGGTCGTAAGAGGCGCTATTTTTTCATGGGTTGTTTTAGTGTCATACTTGCCCTGCCCCATGGCTCGAAACCATTTTGTGATGATGGTTTTCTCCCCTGACTGAACGGGCTTTGCTTGATGCAAGGTGTCTGGGTTGGGGCTGCCATCGGGATTAAGGCTGTTCCAGATAATGCCTTGTCCTCTGGTCGGTCTAAAGGTTTTGCCGAGCTTTTTAAAGGCTGTTTCCCCACCTTGTTGGGTGTCGTTGAGATACAACATAAATGTCCAAGTTCGCTGACCCTGTTCAGCGCCAAAGGTCTGCAGCTCATGGGCTTCAAAATAGTCCGTGTGGGCTTTGAATTCTTGGCCAATTTCGTAATGCTGTCCTTGAATGCCCTCGGAGTAATGGGGATTGATGCCGATGTACTGGCACAGCCTCCGATCAATTTCCTTGACTAGGGGGTGATCTATTTGACTAAGGCTACAGGTCCTGCTGGTGCGAAAGGCCGCGTCTACTTCGTTGTTGTTAGTGATTGTCGAAGGGATTAATTCACCCTTGATGAGTGCGACCAATGCTTGACATT
Organism: uncultured Leptolyngbya sp.; assembly: GCA_964353225.1. Classification (GTDB taxonomy): domain Bacteria; phylum Cyanobacteriota; class Cyanobacteriia; order Phormidesmidales; family Phormidesmidaceae; genus PCC-6406. The sequence goes on along the minus strand of CAYGVA010000002.1, from coordinate 434 downwards.
CTGCTGCCGACAAAAAGTTGTCTACGGTGTAAATCTCAGCTTGGTCAGTAGCAATTTTGTTTGCATTAGGAAAATAATGCTGAATTGGGGCAGTTGGCTGGGAAATTGATGATTCTGCTTGGGATGAAGTCACTTCGGCAAGTAAGGGATTGGCGATGAGACCAACAGGTTGAGTGGGTTCATAATTCAGCTCTTGCTTGATGGCCCCATAGCTGAATCCGTTGTCCGTCAGAATTTTGAAAATTCCGGCTTTGGAACATCCCCTCGAAACGTTAGTCCATATCCAGATCTTCCAATCATCGTCAAAGATCGTTTTCTCGCTGTCCATGGCTTTACTCCTGTCTGAAAAGCACGGATTCTAGGGGTGCAGAATGGCCTATATCACTACCGCTGTAGTAGAAATTGCCTACCCACATTGATGTTCTGGACAATTG
>CAYGVA010000001.1:0-61009 GCA_964353225.1 uncultured Leptolyngbya sp. | reverse complement strand
CCGCCGCCAGCCCCGATCTCCCCCCCACAAACAGCTCGAAATCCGGCAGACAAAAGGTATTTTGCACATCAATCAACAACAGGGCAATGCGCTGGGCATCGCCATGGGCTGGGGTGATGTGGTGCTCGGTGGCCCAAGCCTGGGCTTGGCCCGTGCGCTCCTGGTAGGGCACTCGGTAGACTTCACGGACACGGACGGGGTCAAAAAAGCTGGGTGGGGTGGGGGTCGTCATGGCGGCTAATCGGTTAGCGAGGGGATGAAGCACGCCCATAGCATAACCTCATTCTCGCCTTTGTGTACTTATGACACTAAGACTGATGGGTCACCGTGCCCTGCCTCCAGCCGACGATGGGTGGGGGCAGTTGTGGGGGCTGTCCCCTTACCCCATGGCCTCATAGACCATCTTGGCCACCAGGCGGCAATCACCCTCGGTATCGGCGGGGGCAATCTCAGTCATGCCCAAAAACCGCCCGGTCGGGTCAAAGACCGTGTAGGGTGTCGCCGTTGCGATTGAGGTCTCAGTCAACGCCACCTCGGCCAGGGGCAGGGTGAGTTTCTGGCCCTGCCGCCAACGGGTGGCGGTGGGTTCCGGCAGGGTGAGGCGAGGGATGTGGGCGAGGGCCATGGTTGGGGCGATCGGCGTCACGGCCTCTGCGGTGATTAACGTGGTTAGCGACTCTAGGGTGAGGCTATCCGCCAAGTGAAAGCCGCCACTCACCGTTCGCACCAGTCCGGCCAGGGTCGCTCCGGTCCCCAGGTGAGCGCCCCAATCGCGGGCAATGGAGCGGATGTAGGTGCCTGCACTACAGCGGATCGCCACGGTGAGCTCAGGAAAGTCCCCCCCTTGCCAGTGCTCTACCGTGAGCTGATGGACGGTAACGGTGCGAGGGGGAACCTCTACCGCCTCCCCTTGGCGAGCGAGTTTATAAAGGCGTTTGCCATTCACCTGGATGGCGCTATAGCGGGGGGGGATCTGCTCGATTGTGCCGAGGAATTGGGGAAGGGGGGCGATCGCCTCAGCTTCGCTTAAATTTGGCACCGGAGCCTGGGTGACGACCTCCCCCTCTAAGTCATCACTGCTGGTGGTGAGGCCAAAGCGAATGATCGCCCGGTAGGTTTTATCCTCCGGCAAGAACGGAATCAGTCGCGTTGCCCGCCCCAGGGCGATCGGCAATACCCCCGAGGCCATCGGATCCAGGGTGCCGCCATGGCCCACCTTCTTAAGCCGCAACAGCCCCCGCACCTTGGCCACACAATCGTGGGAGGTCCAGGTTAGGGGCTTATGGAGATTAATGAATCCAGACACCACAATGCCGCAATTACTCCGCTAGTCGTTCGATCAATTCAACAAATTAACTTACCATTCAAGCTGGATCCACCTAGACATTTTTCCCTAAAAGCCGCACTGGGTTCCTTAGGGGAAATCTAGGGGAGCCGAGGCGCAGAAAGCTGGCATCTCCCCATAACTGTCAATTCACCTTTTATTCCCATGACTTTTGCTTGTTTGCGCCCAGGATTGATGATGGCAGCACTCCTGATGTTGACCGCCTGCGGGGGGGGCAAAGCCCCCGTTAGCGAAGCCCCCTCAACCCCCGCCTTTGAGGAACCCACGGTTCCCGCCAGTGCCCCCAGCCAGGTCGCCAACCTGGCTGACACAAAGCAGACCAAGCCGGATCCGGCACCCCCCACTGCGGCCCAGGCCAACACCACAATCACCACTGCCCCCGTGGATCCGCCCCAGCCAGCGGTGCTCACCGCCGCCGATGCCCAAGCCCAGATTAATCTGCGTTCGGAACCCAGTGTCGATGCCGCTGCTGACAGCTATGGCCTAGTGGGGGACCCCGTACTGCTGCTCAAAACCGCCGCTGATGGTGGAGACGTGCCCTGGTACTACGTCAAATTTGACGGTTCTGGGGCCGAGGGCTGGATCCGGGGGGACTTTATTGATGCCAGCGGCGAAACCGCCGTCAACCTGCAGGTGGATACCTACACCATTGATGACTTATTTACGGTATCTGAGGCGGGTTGTGGCATGGTGCTCAGTCGAGATGGTGACGCCCCTGGCAGGTATGTATTTGCCAATAGCCTAGAGCCCGATGATGCCTGGATGCGCATTGACGGCACCATGACCCGTTTCCGCCGCGCTAGCGCCTCGGGAGAGCCCTTTTACGGTCAAACGACCTTCCAGCAATTCACTAGCGTCGACGGCAGCTTCCAAGTTGAGTTAACCGTCACCCCCGGAGCCCAAGACTATGAGGTGGTGGATGTTGACGGCACCCTGACCCTTCGCCAGGGGGGAGGCCAAGTGTCTTTTCGGGTTGTCGGAGATGCCGGTTGCTAGGGCCTATTTCAAGGTCGTGCTGCGGCACAGGGGCTAGCGAAACTTAAGCTTTCGGGAGGCATAGGCGCACATTTTGAGCAAGACCAGCCCTTCTTTGATATGGGCAATATTAGATTCTCCATAACTGCGGGGTTGGTAACGAATCGGCACTTCAACAATTTGCAAATTCAGCTTGGCCGCCCCAAACAGGAGGTCAAAGTCTCCGAACGGGTCAAAGTCACCAAAATAATGCCGTCCAGCAATAATGCGCTGATAGTCCTGCCGCCACAGCACCTTGGTGCCGCAGAGGGTGTCCTTGAGGGGTTGCTCTAGCAAGAAGGAAAAGATCTGGGCAAAGATCTTGTTGGCCAGGGTGTTGAGGCCGGGCATGGCTGCTTTAGAGCGGGGGTAAACGAGTCGAGAGCCGTTGATAAACTCCCCGAGCCCTGAGGCCATCACCGCCATGAAATGGGGTAAATCCTCTGGAGGGACGGTCAGATCCGCATCCAAAATCATCAGCACATCACCGCTGGCTTCGGCAAAGCCCAGCCGCACCGCATCGGCCTTACCCTTACCCGCTTGCTGAAAGGCTTTGAGGGTAAACGGCCCCTTGTATTCTGCCAGTAAAGCCTGAATTTCATCCCAGGTGTTGTCCTGGGAGTGACCCTCGACAAAAATCACCTCCGTATGGTGACCCAATTGGGGCAGACGGGCGATCGCCGCGCGAATGTTGCCCGCTTCATTACGGGCCGGGATCACCACCGAGCAACTGGGTTCTGGGGCAGGCGCACAGCGACTGGCATGGGGCCGGGCAATTACATAATTGGTCAGGCAACCATGGGTCAAAACCGGTAAAGGGGCCAAATAGCGATTAACCAAGAACGAAAGCCCTGGAATCTGCTTGGGGAGCAACAAGCGCCGCCCCCGTTTCAAGGGGGTGAACCCTGTGATCGTCAGCAGGTTGACCACATCATCCATAGACAGCCAACTCTGGGCGGGTTGGGGGCGGCGCTGCCCAATGGCTTCTGCAAAGCGCAGCAGGGGTTCCCACGTGTAATTATGGAAAGCCAGAATGAGACGGGTCCGGCTATGGCAAAAGGGTTGTAGCCGCGCCAAGGTGGTTTGCACATCCCCTAGGTAGCCCAGTACTCCGGTGAGCAAGATGTAGTCAAATTGTTGATGCTCAGGGGCCAACTGTTCGGGGTGAAGGGTTTCGGCATCTAAACAATAGAAGTGCAAATGGGGATTGGCTTGGCGGGCCAACTGCACAATCGGTTCTGAAAAATCAATGCCGACCCCCACCTGAGGGCAGACCGCACCCAACAAATCCCCTAGGCCACAGCCAATTTCTAGCACTCGGCTGTCGGGGGGAATCAAAAATTGATGGAGCCGCTCTAGATCACGGTAATAGTAGCGGTTGCGCCGTTGCCATCGGGGGATTTCTGGACCGATGCGATCAAAGTAAGTACGCATCTCCCGCTGGAAGGGCGGCGATTTAGGCTGATGGGCGGAGGGATAAACGGGTGGCATTACGATAGATCACAATGATCAAATACCCAGACTACCAACTTACGGGGAGCTATTCTCGGGGCTCACCGCTAGGATTCACCTCAATCGGTAACGGCGACAAAATCCGCACTTTGGATTAAGCGAAGGCTTTCCAGCCTAGAACCTGCTCGATTTGATCCCCTAAAATGCCCGGATCAAAGGGTTTGATCAGGGTACCTTTCGCACCGAGTTGGACGTAGTCATCTTGGATAGCGAGTTTGACCGTGGCGGTCAGCAGCACCACCGGAATCTGACGGGTTTGTTCATTACTGTTCAGGCCTCTGAGGGTGGCCAAGCCATCCATCTCGGGCATGAGTAGATCCAGCAGGATGGCATCGGGTTGTTCTTGGGCCGCTAAGGTAATGCCAACGGCTCCGGATGCTGCCGTCAAAATATCCCACTTTTTAGTGAGTTGAAGACTTAATTTGGCAATTTCACGAATATCGGGTTCATCATCAATAATCAGAATTTGCCGCTGGCTCATGACCAATATCCTAAAAAAGCTGAGGTGTTATCGAGGGATTTAAACAAGGGGCCTTTCCCGATTGAAGAATGGTTGGCCCTGAATCTAACCCAATCATTGTTGCTGAGTACAGCATTTTCTGCCCAGACAAAGCCAACATTTTGTATTGAAAGCGGTTGAGTGTTTAAGGGCTAATGGGCGGGCTAATGGGCTTGTCGAGGGGCGATGGCGGTAGGCTGGCTGCTGTCATAATGCGATCTCCAGGGGCCGCCTGAGCCGCCAGCAGCGCTAGCTCAGCCTGGTGATAAAGACTATCGAGATCGATGCCATCGGCGGGGGCAGTGGCAAGGCCACCACTGAGCTTAGGCGCGATGGGTGGGGGTTGATGGGTGGTAGATAGGGTGTGCTGGAGGGCAGCAAAAGTGTCTTCTAATCGCCCCAAGGTCCGCTCTGGGGAGAGGCCATAGAGACTCACTAGAAAGGTCAGTTTACCCAAACGAGCGATGGTGTCCTCACTGCGAAATCGCGCTTGCATATCCTGGATCAGGGTACGCAGCAGCAGACGTTGCTCCTGAGAGTCACGGATAACCCCGCCGATGGTAATCAGGGCAATGCAGAGGGGTTGGCCATAGCGCTGGGCTAGGACCAGTTGCTGATTGAGGGTGCGGGTGGCTTGCTGTAGACTCACCAACCCGGTCATGGGATCGATGTCTGAGAGCGATCGCAGCAGCCGACTCCGTTCGAGACGATTTAATAGACGGGTCACCAATTCTGGTTCGGTAAACGGCTTGGGAATATAGTCATCGGCCCCAGCCCCGTAAATCTGGTGAATGGTTTCCGGATCCCGGCGCGCACTGAGAAAGAGTATCGGCAAACGCTGCCATAGCACATCGTTGCGCAGGATCTGACACACTTCAATGCCCGTCATTTGGGGCATTTCCACATCCAGAATGAGCAAATCGGGATTGACTTGGGGCAACATCTCCCACACCTGCAGGGGATTTTCTAAGGGAATGACATCAATCCCCCATCGTGGCAAAATATCTTGCAATTGGGCCAAGACCATCGGGTCGTCATCAACAGCCATGACTTGGCTGTCCGCCAATTGTCGCCGCCCGACAATATCTTGAATGGTGCCTAGCACCTGTTTCGGGGCCATGGTTTTAGAGAGAAAAGCACAGCACCGATACCGAGCCGCCTTGAGTCGCTCTTGGATGCCGTCATGGATGCTAAAAATCACCACCGGCAGCATCGGATAACGCTGGGTCAAGTCCTGAAGCAGATTGAGGCCCGCTTGGGGATCATCCGGCAAGGCCAAATCCATCAATACGGCGGTGGGGGTCTGGTGGGCCAGGTACTGATAGGCTCCCTCTGGGTTTGCCACGGTGACCACCTCCATGGCCAGTTGATGGCTCTCCGCGACTAATTGGGCGGAGATCACCGGATCATCCTCAATGAGCAATACCGTAAAAAGAAGCTCGGTCAAAGGCAACGTCTGAGGTGAGGGCAGTGCCGCCTGAGACCTAGCGCGGGCAGTCCCCTGCGCGGGCAGGATCTGGGCAGCAGAGGATAAAGGCTCTCGGATTGACGATTCTAGTAGTTCTGGCGGTTCTAGCGGCGCGGTGAGGGGTATGGGGGGATAATGCAGAACCTGATGCAGAGCATGGAGCTGGCTCCGGAAAGGTTCTAGGGGGGGCAATGGGGCCTCGGGCAGCAGCAGCATTTCGAGGCCACGACTAATGTCGGACCCCTTCGGCAGCCCAAACATACCGAGGGAGCCCGCTAGCTTATGGGCCGCTTGACGAGCGGCTTGACGTTGGGGCTCAGACAAGTTGCCTTGGGTGAGGGCGGTGAGGGCCGTTGACAGGGCCGTTAAGCGCTCGGTGATGACCGGTCTAAATTGCTCTAGGGCGGCGATCGCCGCCTGCCGAGCGACCTCTGTCGGGAAGGTAATGGGAGCGCTTTCCGCTTCGTGAGGTAAATCAGGGGGCTGATCTACCTCACGAATATTGAGGCGATAGCCCATGCCGTAAATGTTTTTGATCACATCATCGGCCCCAGCCCGCTTCAGCTTTTGGCGCAGACGCTTAATGTGGGTGCGTACCGTTTCTTCCCCAGGCACCTCTTCAAACCCCCAGAGTCGCTCTAGCAGCAGACTGGCGCTGAATATCCGCTGGGGATTGCGCAAAAACAGTTCCAATAGGCCATATTCCTTAGGAGAAAGGTCTAGGAGGCGGCTGCCGTAACGGACCTCCCGAGTCGCGGGATCGAGCTGTAGTTCTCCCCAGAGTAAAAGGGCGTCGGTGAGCACCTGAGGACGTCGCAATAGGGCTCGCATTCGGGCAGTAAGTTCTTCGACCCCACAGGGTTTGACCACGTAATCATCGGCCCCGGCATCCAGCCCCGCCACCTTGTCCGCCTTGCCTCCGAGGGCACTTAGCAACAGGATCGCCCCTTGATAATCCGCCTGACGTAACCGCCGACAAAGCGAGATTCCATCTAGCTCAGGCAGATTAATATCGAGCACAATCAGGTCGTAGACGGTGGCCTGGCTATAAGACCAGCCCTCGATACCATCACTGGCCGTATCAACAACATAATTCTGGGCATTGAGGGCGGCCACCAATTGATGGACCAACAGTTCATCATCATCAACCAAAAGCACCTTCATCGGGCTTCTTCCTCATACCTCGTCTTAATATTGGCCAAGTGTGGCCCAAAACACCACCAAAATGACGCCCCTAACCATTAACGGTGGGAATATTGATATCGCCATGTTGATTCAGATCACCGTTCTCGATCACCCCTAGCACCATGAAACTCCTGATTACGATCCTGGCCTTAATGGTGCCCACCGCCTTCTATATTTGGCTCGTCTGTACTGTAGACCGCTACGAAAAAGAACCGCCCCAATACTTGGCCGCCGCCTTTCTGTGGGGAGCGCTGCCCGCAATCATCGCCGCCATCATTCTGCAGGTGGTCTTCTCAATTCCGGTCACGCTTCTGCTGGGGGACGCCACCCTTGAGAGTGAATTTATCCAAGCGGCGTTTGGCGCGCCAATCACCGAAGAAATCCTCAAAGCCGTGGCGGTGGCGATCGTCTACACCACCCAGCGCCGTGAATTCGACGGTTGGGTAGATGGCTTGGTTTATGGTGCCGTGGCTGGATTTGGCTTTGCCTATGTCGAAAATATTCTCTACTTGATGGGGACCCTCGACTGGGCGGAGTGGGGCACCTTATTTGTGCTGCGTACCATCGTCTTTGGGGGGCTCCATGGTTTTTGGACCGCCCTTATCGGCATTGGTTTTGGGTTAGCCCGCTACCGTCACAGCACCCTGGCTAAAATCAGCCTCATTACGGGTGGCTTGGTCCTCGCCATGATCGGCCACTTTATCCATAATGCCGCCGTTACCCTAGTCGAAGTCACCGATGGTGCGTCCTTTTTACTGGCCCTCATCAACTACGGCACCTTGGTGGGGGTGATGGTGTTGCTTTGGTTGATTGCCCCCTGGGTAGATCGCGCCCGACTGCGCCAGTACCTGCGGGATGAAGCCCCAACGGTGCTGCCCACCCCGGTATACCAGGCCCTCTGTCGCTTCCGTTGCTATCACCACCTTGCCCGCTTAGGCTGGTCCCGTCCGCAACAACACCAGCTGCGCCAGATCGCCTCCGAGTTGGCCCAGAAAAAACTACAGCTGGCCAAAATGGGCGATGAGCAGGGTAATCAGGCTGAAATCTCCCAGCTGCGGGCCACCCTAGCGAACCTGAACACCGTCAAAACTGATACCCCAAGCTGAAGTAAAACCGTAGTCCCTGGGATGGATCCGTCGCCAACTCACCGATATCGATCAACGGCAGGGCAAAATCAAACCGGGCATTGAACTGGGGAAAGGGGTTGGCAATCACCCCGATGCCGGTCCCTAGCAACAAGTTATTGCGGGTGCTCTGGAAGTTCGTGTTTTCATCCCAGACGTATCCCCCTTCTAAAAACGGGGCGATTTGCAAATAGGGTTGCCCCCCTTCATCTCGCTGCAGGGTGATTTGGTCTTCGATGGAAAAGCGTATCCCATTGTCCCCAAATCGCTGGTTTTGGGCGTAACCCCGCACCGAAAGGCCACCTCCCAAGAAAAATTGCTCTGATCCCAATAGGCTCTCATTCGCCCACTGTAGGTCGGTTTGCAAAATCAGCAGATGATCAGGAGCGAGAATTTGCACCCGCTGGACTTGACCAATCCAGCTAAAAAATTGTCCGTCGGCCAGGGGGGCCACCGCTTGGGTGGCGTTGAGCAGGTTAGTGCCCCAGCGGAACTGCGATCGCAGCGCCCAAGCCCCAACGACATCCCGCCGAATATAGTCCTGGCCAAAACTGAGAACAGAGGTGCGGTTTTCATCTGTAATCAATCCGGCGATGAGGGTAGAGCCGTTGCGGTGGCGAAATCCGGCGGAGAGGACAAATTCCTCTCGGGGGGTACGAACAATGGGCTGCCGGTAGGTGACATCATAAATCTCGGTGGTGCCCCGAACGCCAAGGCTAAAGGCCGGTTGATTGCTATCGGTAATCCGAAAGAAGTTGGGGGTAAAGCGAAATTGGAGGGTGCCGTTCAGGGGGTTGATCGGGACCTGATAGGCCAGGTCATAGACCTCCGAGCCCCTGGTGTCAGACCAAGACAGGGAGGTGGAGAAGCGATCGCCCGGAACCACTACGCTACGGTAAGCAAACTGGCCACCAAACCGGACATCCCCCACCGAAATCGGGGAATAGTTGTCGCTGGTGATTGCGCCGCTAAAGCGATTGGCCTCCCGCACCCGCACGATCAGGATGCTTTGCCCAGGGCCACTGCCCGCCCTGAGGCTCGCCTCCACCGTTTCAAACAAAGGGTCGGCGCGCAGCAGGCGCAATTGATCTTCTAGCCGGGCTTGATTGAGGGGGCGGGTGCTACCCAGAGAGAGCCGCGATCGGATGTAATCCGGCAAGATCGCCGTGCCTTCCACCTCAATGGCTTCCAGCGATCCCTCGATGATTTGAATCTCGACCACCCCAGCGACAATGGTTTGGGTGCTGACCACCGCTCGGGAGGTAATGTAGCCTTCGTTGAGGTAGCGCTGGGTGATAGCGTCCGCCAGCTGTTGTAGCTCCGCCAGGGTCGTCTGACGGTTCTCATAGGGGGCGACAATCTCGTCTAGGGTGGCCGCGTCAAATAAGCTGCTGCCCACCACCTGAATATCCGTCACCCGAAAGGAAACGTCAGCGGTAGGGGGTGCGGTGAGGGGAAGGGACGTGTCCGGCAAAGGCTCGGTGGTGTCTGCGGGCGGCAGGGGGGTTAGCGGTTCAGTGTCGGGAAAGCGATCTTCCCCCGGATCCACCTGGGCCAGCCGGGGACTGGGTTTCGCGGTCGGGGTAATGGTCAGGGTCTTCGCCTGTTCAAGGGCGGAGGGCAACGGGCTATCGATCTCAGCCCTGGCGCTCCCAGTCCCCACCATTAGGGCAATCGTGATGCCTAAGGTCCATGTAAATTGCTGACTGCCCATGGTGCTCGATGAATGACTCCAGGCTTAAATCCCAACCAGCCTCGGCCCCCGTGCCCCTGGGGGATAGGTCATTGCGACCGTCACGGCAAAATGCCTGATTTTTCTACCACGGATTACCCACTAGGGTAAAGGCGGCCCAGGAATAGGGATGACTTAGATTTTCACCCGTCAGCGCTGCTGGAGGGAGGGGCACTGCTCCCCCTGCCCATTCCGGGGTCCCCTGAGCTCGATTTTGGCTCGCCTCCCCCCGCAGCATTGCCAGCTGGGCCTGTTGTAGGGATTGGGCCTGTAAGTTCCCGCTGGAGTTGCCGTACGGCCTGTTGGACCTGTACGCGGGTCGCTCCGGTGGTAAAGCGCTGGGGTTCGCCACTAGGGGTGATAATCACCAGTTCTAAAACATCGTTATGGCCGGGTGGCAGCGGGCCATCGTCATGGTGGCCGCATTCCACACAGCAGTCGTTAAAACTGCTGCTGATCAAAATATTGCGGCTCTACCGATCCCATTATGCGAATGTTCGTCGCGAACATCTTGACAGGTCGAAAATGCTTGGAACCCTTGATTTCTCGATTATTCAGGATGATTTGGCATATTGAGTCCCGGAGAGCCAATATTGCCTGCTTGGTGGTCAAAGAAAAATTCTTGGATGGGATTGATGCGATCGCTGCCATTATCAATCGCCCCCGCCGTCCCATTCACAGAGGCATCCCCCACCGTAAAGGGAATAAACCCGAGCCCCCCATGGGAAATCACGATCGGAGCGCCAAAATCTGTCAGCAGACTCGCCCCGGACCCGGCAATGCCAGAGACGCGCAAAAAATCTGATGTAGTGATAAAAATGCCGCTGATCGAACCCGATTGTAGAGGTGCCTTGCACCCTAATCTGCCCTTACCGATCCCCAGGACTGGCCCCTTTGAACGGGCCTCAATACCCCCCTAGCACTCAAATCCCATGGGCGACTGATCGGTTGACCAGGATGAATTTCTACTTTTTTCGAAAATTTAGATGGATTCCCTGTGCCATGACGGTTGAGCAAATGTATCATTCGTGAGGCATAGGAGCCGATCCCATGCCACAAGAACCCCATTCCTGAGGCCATCAAGGCCGTAGGACATTTCCTGGAGTTGTTGCGCATATTTTCCGCTGGAATTTCTCTGCGGGCGCTACTCACCTTAAGCCACCATGCTGTTAGTTCTGCTCACGCGCATCCTGGTTTGGGCCGCTGTTGGCCTAATCATCTGGTATCTACTGCTCAAAATTATTCCCCGCAAGTTTTTGACTTGGTTTGGGGGGACCATTATCTTGGCTCTGATCGTGCTGTCGTTTCTCGACCCCAACGATCAAACCATTGGCACCATTTGGCGGATTATTTCCCTTCCCCTCAATCCGTTGGGGGCTTCGGTACTGCTGTTGATTTTTTCCCTGACCGATGGGATGGAAAAGGTCAAGGGAAGGCAGGTGGCGATCGCCCTCGCCATTTTGCTGGTTTCTAGCGTACCGATGTTGGCCAGGGGATTGGTCGGACAGGCAGAAAACGCCGTGCAGCAAGCCTATGACGCCCAAAAACAGATTTGCGAGGATGTTTGCCCCACGGATATCCCCACGTCTATTCCTTTGAATCGAGTTGTCACCATGGTGGTGATGGGGGACAACATCGATGTGACCACCTCTCTCAACGAATTTTCAAGCCAGGTCACTCGGGGCAGCAGCTTGACCCCAAACCTAGAATCCCGGCTGATTAGCGCCGCTGTGCTCTATCAAAATTTGCGCCAAAATGGCAGCGATCCCTTTGTAATTGCCACCTCAGGGCCGATTTATGGCAGTGCCGAAGACCGAGCCGACAAGGAACAGGTGGTTCGCAATGCCTTAACGCGTAATGGCATTCCCGCCAGCGCCATTGTGGTGCGTAATAGCGGCATGGATGTGAATCGCACCATTCGCGAGTTAGATGAATTCTTGGAAGACCGCCAGCTCAAAACCCCAGGGGGGACACCCCGCCGAGATGCGAATCGCATTGCGATCGTCGCCCCGGCCCTGACCATGCGCCGTACAGCCCTTGCCTTCGAAGAACGGCAATTGGATGTGATGGCTTGGCCCACCGATCTCTATGGCAGTGATGGCGTGACCAGCGACACCCTAGCCAAGCTCTCCGACTTGGTCCCTAGTGTTGACGCTCTCCGGCTCACCACGCGCTATTGGGAGGAGTTGCTGACCTCGGTCTACTACTTCCTGCGGGGCTGGCTTCCTGGCTTTAATGTGCGCTGGAACCAAGTGGTGGAAGTGGTGCCTCGGTAGAGGCGTGATACGAGCCCAGATCAAAGGCTGGGACGACGCCCAAACCGGCCCGTCATCAGTTGCAGCGCTAACCAGCGCAATGGGGTTAGCCGCTGCAGCATCAGGATCCCTAGGCGACGGACGACCACCAACGGCCACCAATGATTAGAGAAACACCGATTTAAGATGTCGGTCATGGAGAGAACCACGCCGTTTTCCCATCGCCGCCAACGTTGGTAGCGGCGCAGCACGGCCCAATCCCCTAAATCTTTTTTCTCGTCCTGAGCCCTAAGCAGGACCTCCGCCAATGCCGCCGCATCTCGGATGCCCATATTGAGCCCCTGCCCCCCTACCGGATGGCAACTATGGGCCGCATCCCCAATCAGGGCTAAGCGGGGCTTCACATATTGACGACTCTGCATCAGCCGCACCGGAAACAGCAGGGGCTCCTTCAACATTTCGAGGTGACCCATTTGATCCCCGTAGCGCAATTCCAGGGCTTGAATAAACTCGGCTCGGGGCAGCGCCATCAGGGCTTGGGCTTCAGCATTGGGGGCGGTCCAGACAATTTGGCAGTGACCATTGGGCAGGGGCAAAATTGCAAAGGGACCGCTGGGCCAAAATTTCTCGTAGGCAATGTTCTGGTGAGGGTATTGGGGGGCTACCACAGTGGTGATGCAAGACTGCCAATATTGCCATCCCAGGGTGCCGATCTCCGCTTGGTGCCGTAGGGGCGATCGGCCACCATCGGCAGCCACCAGCAAATCGGTGGTGCAGGTCCAGGTTTGTTCCCCTTGCTCAATGTCGCAGTAGACCTGGGTCTCACCGTAACGCACCTGCTGTAATCTAGCGGGAGCCAGGTAATCGAGGCTGCTAACCCCTTGCAGGCTGGTTTGCAAGGCTGCCATGAGGACCTGATGCTCGGCAGCATAGTAGACCGGTTCATCTCCCAGGTCTTGGGGCCGGAAATCAATGCCCAATGGCCAATCCCCATCGGTGAGTCGTACCTGCTGAAAATGGGTCACCCCAGGTCCGACTTGCCCCCACAGCCCCAGTTGCTGAAAAATCTCCCGAGACACGGGGGAAAAGGCGTAGGCACGGGGGCGACTGGCGGATTGCGCTGGAGTTTGGGTCTCGACGATGGCGATCGCCAACCCAGAATGCCGCAAAGCACTGGCCAAGGTCAGACCGACAATGCCACCCCCGACAATCACCAAATCGTAATGACGAACCGATGGGTTCTGATCTGCCTGGGGGCTGGGTCGGGTTTGCAACAGGGTCATAGCAGGAACGTGATGAGTTTGGATGCTGGGCAGGTCTTATGCCAACCCAGGGGCATAGAGGAGAACTGCAATCTCAGGCTAGGCTGGACGCCATCAGCTCCTCCGCCATTTCAAAGTTGGTGGTCACCGACTGCACGTCGTCGAGATCCTCTAGGGCATCGATCATTTTGAGTAGCGATCGCCCCTGACTGGGATCGACCACTTCTATAGTGTTGCTAGGAATCCATCGCGTTTCAACCTGATAGAGCCGATAATTCTGCGCATCGAGTCCGTCACTGAGGGTTTCGAGGCCATTGGGATCGCAAAACACCTCTGCCCCGTCTAGATCCTCATCGATCTGGGTCAGCGCATAGGATTCTGCGCCCCCTTCCAAGGCCGCTTCTAACAGGGCCTCTTCATCCAACGGTGCCGCCACCGCGACCACCCCTTTCAGCTCAAACATCCACCCCACACAGCCGGTTTCCCCAAGATTGCCACCATTTTTGCTGAAGGCCGCCCGGAGGTCGGCAGCGGTGCGGTTGCGGTTGTCGGTCAGGGCTTCGATCAAGACGGCGACCCCACCGGGGCCATAGCCCTCATAGCGAATCGCCTCTAGGCGATTGCCATCGTCTAATTGGCCTGTTCCCTTAGCGATCGCCCGATCGATGTTGTCATTGGGTACCCCCGCCGCCTTCGCCTTATCAATCGCCGTGCGAAGCTGAAAATTACCTGCCGGGTCGGCCCCACCCGTGCGTGCGGCTACAATTATCGCCCGCGACACCTTGGCAAACACCTTGCCCTTGACCGCATCCACCCGCGCCTTTTGACGCTTGATGTTGGCCCATTTACTATGACCTGCCATACCTCAGATGCAATTAAATCAACTTGTCTGCTTCAATCATGGTAAATCGATCCGGCCATGGAAGCTGCCCGAGCCTCACCTGACGCCCGCTGCCATTCAACAGGGGAGCGGGCAAGGCTACCGCTCCCCGACGTCTAAACCCGATTCACAATGCAAACCGCACCCATTACTCCTGCTTCTGCTCCTGCTGTTCCCCATCCTCAGGCCACACTTCCACCGAATCGACATCAATGGTGGCACCGGGAATGCGAGTGTCATCGGCTGATTCGGTCTGGACACGGGCAGCTAAGTCAGCAGCGCGATCGTTAATTTGGGTTCGAATTTGCTTGGTTTGGCGCTTGACTTGGCCAAACACCTGGCCCCACTGGGAGCGGGCCTTACCAGCAATTTTCTTGGCTTGAACCTGGGCCTGTTCCGCCGCCGCCTGGGTCTTTTGCACCGCCGCCTGCACGTCCTGGCGGGTTTGGTTCACATCCTGTTGGAGCACCTCTGCGGCGCGATCCGGCAAGCCAGGCTCATATTGGGGGGCATGTTCGAGGGCTGCATGGCGCACCATGAGCCGCTTGCGTCCGGCACTCACCACAGCCTCGGGCTCGAAGCTGTACACACCAGCGGTTAACCCCTGCCAACCTGGGGCCGTAAACAGGTACTGAATAATCGCCCCTGTGGTGGCGTCAAAGCAATAATCAACCAACTGACCAACGCGATCGCCCCCATCTGTCCAGAGTTCTTGCCCCCCCAGAGGCAACGCCTCGTCAAATCGCTGGGAAATGCCTTCGCGCCCCTGGCGCACAATGATGCTGTCACCACCAATAGATTCCAGTTGGACCCAGGGCACGGGGATTTTCTCCGTGCCGAGAAAGCCTGACTTACAGATCAATCCTTCGATTTGATGGTTTTTGAGGTCCACCAGTAATTGCGAGACCTGGCCAAGGGTTTCGGTCGTTTCGACATCAATCACTAAGCGATCGCACAACTGGCTTTGGCGCATTGAGGACTGGGGCAGCTCAGGCATGGCGATGGCAACAAGGGTACCTCCATATCCTACTCGACCCCCCTGTCATGGCTCCGAATGCACCTCAATTGCGCCTGGAATGGCAGCAACGCTGTGCGGTTTGTCGGACATCCTTCAAAACAAAAGTGAGGGTGCCGTCGGGAGAAAAGGAGATTGCCCCGCCAAGGCAAGGGACCGAACTAACTCATATTGCTGGGTGAGACGGTGCCCAAGGGAATCACAAGGGTTGCCCCCATACTGCTGTAAATCTTGCTGCACCACATCCCAGTAAACGGATACAAACGCCACAAAGTTGTAATCGCAGGCGACCATCACCCGCTCAATTCGCCGATAACGATGAATAAACCAGGCCAGTAAATACCGCCAAGTGCGAGGCAAACGATCTGAGACGACTAAACGTAAGGCCCGATGCTGCAAACGGGGCAGATAGTCAAACAGCCAAAACTCCATCAGCCGATAATAGCCAGGGTTGTCGAAACAGGTAAAATCCAAAATCTCTTCAAGGGTCACCTGAAATCGGAGCAGCAGCTCTCGGGGGAAATAACAGACCCCTTGGCAAGCATCTTCGTACAAGTCCCGTAGGTTGTTGTAGCACTGATCCAGCATGCCAAAATATCGGGCAATATTTCGATCGTCGGCATGGAGCTCCGGCAAAAATTGAAAACAGGAGCCTGCCAAACGGTCCAGCATCATGTCGTAATCGTGGAGGGTGGTTAACCTGAGACCCGGCTGGTGATAGTCCACCATTGCCTCGACATAACGATTCCACCCTTGAAGCTCGCCCTGGTGACTGCCCTCGGCTTCGGGGGATAGCCAACAGCGACAAATCTCATCTAAGATGGCCCATTCGTCGCAAACTGGTAGCCGGTGTTGGGCCTGCCAGATCTGTTGCCAGGCTTGGTGGAAAGCCGAAAACTGACACCCCCCTGGACAAATTAATTGATCCTGTTCGGCCAAACGATCTAATCGACGCAACCAGCCAAACCGCTGCCGCCAGAGCGACTGGGTATCGGCTGAAAAACAAGACAGCCACAGGCCATTATCCTGATCTTTTAAGGTGTCATCTGCAATCGCTCGATACTCAGAGGAGGCACCTAACTGAACCCTGCTATCGACCATCTACACACGTACATCCCAAATTATTGGTCTGTAAAGCTCAGCAACCGTGACGCCTTTAACATCGATCAGCCCGGTGACTTTAAAGCCCCTGTCCCTGGCGTGATCCAAGTTTTTCCATCACGCTACCTTGCCCTTGAACCCCTCAATACTTACCACGGAAACCCTTGACCACAGCTAGGGGAGTCACCCCTGACCGCTGTTGTCCCTAGCCATGCCCCATAGGGCGATTAGGCGGCCTCAGCAATCCGACACAGCCAGGTCAGTCGCAGGGTTGACTGTTCCATGGAAATGACCAAACCCGATAGGATAAGTTCAGCGCATAGAGGTGACGTGGTGTTGCGCGTCATGATCCCGATCTATCGCCATAATTGCCCCTCTGAGTCCCTAGGCCCATGTCTCTGTTTGATTGGTTTGCTAATCGTCGTAAAGCTGATCCGGTCCAGCCAGATGGCCGTGAACGTGACATCGCAGATGGGCTTTGGACCAAATGTGAAGCCTGTGCCGTGATGTCCTACACCAAGGATCTCAAGGCTAATCAGCGGGTATGTATAGAATGCGGTCACCACCACCGGGTCTTCAGCGACGAGCGCATTCAGCAACTGATTGATCCGGAGACCTGGGTCCCCATTAATGCCGAGCTCACCCCTGAGGATCCCCTCAAATTTCGAGATCGCAAGGCCTATAGCGATCGCATTCGCGATACCCAAGCCAAAACCCATTTGCAAGATGCCGTCCAAACGGGCATGGGCCACCTCGACAAATTACCCGTGGCATTGGGCGTCATGGATTTCCGGTTTATGGGGGGAAGCATGGGTTCGGTGGTAGGCGAAAAACTCACCCGCCTAATCGAACAGGGCACCGCCGCCCAGGCCCCAGTCATCATTGTCTGTGCCTCAGGGGGAGCCCGTATGCAGGAAGGCATGTTGAGCCTGATGCAAATGGCCAAAATCTCCGGAGCCTTAGAACGCCACCGTGAGGCACGTCTGCTCTATATCCCTGTCCTTTCCCACCCCACCACCGGCGGGGTGACCGCCAGTTTTGCCATGCTGGGGGACATTATCTTGGCTGAACCCAAGGCCACCATCGCCTTTGCAGGGCGTCGCGTGGTTGAGCAAACCCTGCGGGAAAAACTACCCGATGACTTTCAAACAGCAGAATATTTACTTAACCATGGGTTCGTCGATGCGATTGTCCCCCGGACCCAATTGAAATCAACCCTGGCCCAATTGATTCGCCTCCACCAGCCCGCCCCGACCCTCGCAACCGTAGCTTAGCCCCAACCGCCCCGGCCGCTGTCGCCCAGTTGATTTTGCGGTATAGACCAAGGCAAATCCTTGGTCTGTAACTAGAGCACGGTCGTTCCCAGGGGAATCCCTCTCAGGCCAGCAGCTAGACCCGTTGGCTGCCATTGGGTCTAAAACCCTGCTCTTAGCCTTGGGAATAGGGCCATTCGGTGGCATGATATTCATTACTAGGAACTCAATTTTCACAGTAAACCTTGTGCTAGGAGGGATGGGATTCATTCTTTGGGAGGGGGGAGAACGACTCATTTGTTGAGGACGGACCCCATCTAAGATGGCCCTCAGTGCAAATCACCTTGGATGTTGAGCCTGCTGTGTTGCGTGATAGATCACCTATCAAAATCTTGAGGAGAACCATGTTTAGAAAGTGCCTTTGGCTAGTCGCGGTTGCCGTATTGGTCTTTAGCCAATGGGTGGCAGGACCAGCGATCGCAGCGGAACTTGATGAAGCAACTCGAACTGTGCCTTTAAATGCTCAGGGTGATACCTTTGTGCTGTCATTGGACCAAGTAGCTCGGGGTCGCAAAAAGTTCAACAATAGCTGTGCCATTTGCCACAATAGCGGCATTACCAAAACCAACCCCACAGTTGGTCTGGATTCAGAAAGCCTAGCCGGTGCCCTGCCTCCTCGGGACAACATTGAAGCATTGGTTGCTTATTTAAAAGAGCCCATGACCTATGACGGGTTGAGCGATATTTCATCACTACACCCCAGCATGAAAAGCAGCGATATCTATCCCCTAATGCGGGGGCTAACAGATGAAGATCTCGTCTCGCTTTCGGGTCATATCTTGATCCAGCCTAAAATTATGGGTCCCCTATGGGGCGGCGGTAAGAGTAAGGTTTCTGCTCCCGGTCTTGGCAACGCCTAGGGCTTTGCTAGCAAATAGCGCAGCAAGTCGGGGTTTGGCACTGTCCAACCCCTACTTGCGACAAGTCGGCATGATGACCATGATTTTATTTGTCCGCAAGCCCCATCTTTAAGGCAATTTCCTAAAGCTTTCAGCCTAAGAGAAGGGCTTTACCTGGCTATAGCCTCAGCAGTTTCCTAGAAACAGCACCAAGTCTTGCTGTAATCTTTAAGATAAGTTGCTTTCGCCCCGAAAAATCCTGCTGTTGTGGGCAATTAACTTAACCACGTTAGAGGTAAAAATGAAAAATATTGCACGTGCGCTTCGTAGTCTGACTGTTGTATGTCTGGCCTTTGCAATGGTCATTGGCACTGTGGTCTTAGCAGCTTCCCCTGCTTTTGCAACCGACTATGAAGTGAAGATGGGCTCTGATTCAGGTCTATTGGTATTTGAACCGGCCAAGATTTCTGTTACGGCTGGGGATACCGTCACTTGGGTTAACAACAAAATGGCCCCCCATAATGTCATTTTTGATGACGCGACGATTCCTGGTGGTGATAAGGCTTTAGCCGCCAAGCTTGCCCATGACCAACTCACCTTCTCCCCTGGTGAGTCCTACTCCACCACCTTCACCGCAGATATGCCTGCTGGTACCTACACCTACTTCTGCGCCCCCCACCGTGGCGCTGGCATGGTCGGTACGATCACCGTTGAGTAGATCTGACGAAGGCTTGATAGGGGATTAATCCCCATAAAAAAACCGCCTCCTTAGTTTGGGGCGGTTTTTTTATGGCACATATTACAAAGGCTCTAATTCAACGGCGTCAGATCTACGCATAGGAGCGCTTTAGGAATGGGACAGCCATGGGATTAGGGAGACTAATCCACTCGGATCCGTTCAATCCCAGCCACCCCTTGCCCGCCCTGGTTGAAAATCAACTGGAGCTTTTCGGCCCCATCGACAATTCTGGGGGCGGGGCGACTGCAATAACTGTTGGCATCCATCGCCCAGAGCTGATGGGTTTGGACCGCCCGCAATGAACTGAACTCAGGGTTGGCAGCCAGTTGGTTAGCAAAGTCGATATTCCCCGTGAGTCCATACCCGCAAGCCATTGAAATAATGATGTCGGGATCCTGGGATTGGATATCCGACAGGGTGCAGCGGCCCGAATCTTGCCCCACTTGGCCGAGCACATCAATACCCCCCGCCACGGCCACCATTTCCGGCACCCAATGCCCCCCATAAAAGAACGGTTCTGGCCATTCCAGCATCAGCACCCTGGGTTTGGTTGCCGGCTGCGTGGTTTGGAGTCGTTGCCAACGGTGCTGCAAGGTTTCCCGCAGTTGGGCTGCTGCTGCTGTCGAGTCCGTCGCCTGGGCGACTTGGTCCATATCAGCTAAAATCCCGGCAAAATTCTGAGCCGATAATGACAGCACCTGCACAGTCTCAGCCACAACATCAGGTAAGAACATCATCGTGGCTTGCACCGTCCCGGCATTGACTGCACAGACATCACAGAGCCCCTGGGTGATGATCAGATCCGGATTGAGGGCTTGAAGTAAATCCCCATCGATCTGATAGAGCGCCTCCCCTCGGCGAATCGCTTCGGCCACCGCCTGATCAATTTGCTTGGCAGAGACATTGTGGGGAATAATGCTGCTGGTGATTTTGGGTAACGTAGTCACCTCGGGGGGAAAGTCACATTCATGGCTCACCGCCACCAGTGATCCTTCGAGACCAAGGGCACAAGCCATTTCGGTGGCGCTGGGGAGCAGGGTCACAATATTCATGCCCAAATGTTCATGCTCGAATGTTCATGTCTGACTACTGCTCTAGATCCTGTAGGACCTCTCCCAAGCGTTCTTGGGCTTCCCCATAGGCTTCCCAATCCCCCCGTTGCAGGGCGGCTTGCCCCGCATCATAGGCTTCTACCGCTGCTTTAATGCGGGCTTCGAGCGCTGGGGAAAGCGTCGGCGCATCCGCCGCCGTTGGGGCGGGGGCAGCCGTTGCGTCAGTCTCTTCCCGAGGTGGGACAGCATCGGCGGTCTCTACAGGGCGAGCCCCAAAAATAGTGTTCAGGGCTTCATCTAGGGTTTCGCCCATGACCACCTGGTTGTCGTAAGCCACAATGATGCGCTTCAGCTCTGGCAGTTCCCCCTGCTCCGCCCGCAGGTAAACGGGCTCCACGTAAAGCAATGACTGCTTGATCGGAATTACCAGCAGGTCCCCTCGAATCACCCGAGAGCCTTCCTGGCTCCAGAGGGTGAGTTGTTGAGAAATTTCGGGGGTTTGGTCAATGCGGGCCTCGATCTGGCTGGGGCCATAGACCAACTGCTGCTTGGGGAATTCATAGAGCAGCAGCTTGCCATATTCGTCCCCATCGGAGCGGGCCGACAACCAGGCCACCATGTTGTCTTTATTCACTGGGGTGAAGGGCATGATCGCAATGAACTCTTCTTCCTCCGCTTCGGGCAGCCGCATGATCGTGTAGTACGGCTCCATCTGCACCTGTTCTTTTTCGTAAACCTGCAATGGGAACCGCCACAAATCTTCCCGGTTGTAGAACACTTCCGGATTGCCCATGTGGTAGGTGCGGTACATCTGGGACTGAATCGTAAACAAATCATGGGGGTAGCGGACATGCGATCGCACCGCCTCGGGCATGGTGTCGGCTCCCTGGAACAGATCGGGGAAGATCTTTTGGTAGGTGGCCAGGATCGGATCGCTGCTGTCCATCACGTAGAATTGCAGGCTGCCATCGTAGGCATCTACGACCACCTTGGCCGCATCGCGGATGTAGTTGGTGCCTCGGCGGGAAATTGCGGCGATCGCATCTTTGCCTAAGATCGCCTCCACATCATTACTGCGTCTCAAGGGCTGGGCATAGGGATAGCGGTTACTGGTGGTATAGCCATCCAAAATCCACTTTAGTCTGCCGTCAATAATGGTCACATAGGGGTCACTGTCGTAGTCAAGAAATGGGGCGATTTGCCGCGCCCGCCGTACCACGTTGCGGTAGTAGTGAATCCGCGACTCCCCCGTAAAGTAATTGGAAATCAGGGTTTTGAGGTTACCCAGGTCGTAGGCATAGGCCAACCGCCGCCCAAAGGACCCCATGGGCACCCCTCCGTCCCCGTCGTAGCGATTCACCGCGTTTTCATTGGCCAAGGGATAATCAAACTCATCGGTGCTCGTCCCCGTAAACATGTAAGAACGGGTGGCCTCGCCGTAATAAATCCGGGGTTGGGTGATGTCCAGATCGACATTGGATTCCGGCGGGATATTTTTAATCATCAACTCCGGCAAACCATCGCGGGTGAAGCGGTTGACCGGACTCATCACTACCCCATAGCCGTGGGTAAATTTGAGGCGTTGATTCACCCAGGTTTGGGCCTCTGGGGGAGCTTCGGTATAGTCCAACTCTCGGGCCGCGAGCATCACCTGACGGTAGTCGTCGTCGAGGATATAGCGATCGATGTCCACATCCTGAAAACGGTAATAGGATCGAATTTCCTGCAATTGGCGGTAGGTACTGAGCAGGGGGCGATAGTCCCAGAGGCGAATATTATCGACGGTGGACGCATTCTCGGTGAGGTCGGCGCGGGTGAGGGTGGCCTCTGCCGGGAAGGCATCACTCTGCACCTGCTCTAACCCGTAGGCGGCGCGGGTAAAGGCAATGTTGTGCTCAATGTAGGGGCGCTCCTTAACCAGTTCATTGGGGGCGACCAAAAACTGCTGCTGAAACCAGGGATAAAACCCGTTCACCAGAATCAAGACCCCTAGGTAGAAGCCCATCCCCACCATCGGCAGCCAAAACCCACTGCGCCACAGGGCAATAAGGAACAGGACTGCTACGGAAAGGGTGACAAAGGCCATCAACCAATGGGCCTGCAATCGGGCATGGACGTCGGTATAGCCCGCCCCAAACACGACGCCACTGGGGGAAAACAGCAGCTCGTAACGCTCTAGGTAAAAACCAGCGGCGATCACGACGGCCAACCCAGCGAGCAGGAGGCAGAGGTGGGTTTTGGCTTCACCGGTGAGAAAGTATTTCCAGCCCCGTTCGGGTCGAATTTCCCCCTTTAGCAAGTAGATGACGATCGCCAGGGCTAAGGCCCACACCAAGGCCTCCGCTATCCCCTGCTGTAGCCCATGGAAAAAGGGCAGTCGAAACAGATAAAAGCTAATGTCTTTTTGGAATAGGGGCTCGGTTAGATCAAAATTGCTGGGATTCAAAAACTTGAGGATGCGATCCCAGGCAGCGGCACTTTTGGTGGCGGCGTCAAAGGAGATCAACAGGGTAAAGGCGATCGCCCCATACCGCACTAGCGAAATCCAAAGGGGCGAGAGGGCTTTACCCTGGGCCAGACTTTGCCCTTGCAGCAGTCGCCAGGGACTCTCTCGGGTGAGCCAGAGGGCCAGCCCATAATTGGCTAGCAAAAAGACCGCGTATAGCACCAGGGTGCCCGCCCAAATGATCACCTGCCAGAAGATTCGGGTCCAAAAGACCTCCCCATACCCCACCGCCTCGAACCACCAAGATTCGGTCAACAGATGGACCAGGGTCCCGGAGAGGGCGAAGAGCAAGAGGAGGGCGATCGCCACAAACAGAATCAAGGGCGGGCGACGATCTAGGGTGGAATTGGCGCGTTTCACAATGGGAAAAAACCTGGCTGTAATACGGTTGGGTTTGAGTTGGGTGACTCGCTGCGACTTCTCTACCCTAAGCGTCCTTTACCGTTTTGAGTTCTAGTTTGGCCCATCGCTCTTTCTCTTTTTGCACCTCTTCCTCGGCCAATTCGCGTTCGAGGGTAGCCTGTAGGTGGCTCACATAAAAGCCCATCATATGATCATTCACCAGGTCAGCCCCCGACTCCCGTAGGCCCAACACAAAGCCCAGTAGGCGGTCGGGCCACCGTTGCCCTGTAAAGGACTGCATCTGGAGCTCACCTGAACTATTGAAATAGCGGAACTGCCCCATGTGTCCGTAGAAGCGGGTCGGCTTCAAAATGTTGAACTGGAGGGGAATCATCGGCACCACATCGTTGTTATTTACATAGCGAAATATGCGATCGCCCATATGCTGATTCACCTCACGCACAAACTGCCAATCCCCGACGCGGGGTTGCCCAAACGTATAAAGACCATTCACATGGAACCCTTGATAGTCAAGGGAGGTTGCCGCTAAGGCCGCTAAGGCACCGCCCAAACTGTGGCCCGCCACCCAAAGCTGACTGTCAGCAGTCCACCACTGTTTGAGATAGTAACCGACCATTTTTTCAACACTTTCCCACGCCCCTTGAAAGCCCTGATGCACCTCCCCAGCCGGCAACGCCACATTGGGCTTAATTTGCACACGAAAGGGCCGAAGTCTAAAGCTAAAGTTCGTTTTCCAGTCCGCCGTTTCCTGACTGCCTCGGAAAATCAACATGATGTGATGACCCTTGCGGAATAAAAAGGCCTGGGTATCGGTGGTCTTCATATCGAAGTACTTGAAATGTGAGTCGATATCATGGTTGGGGGCTTCCCCTTCTCGTAACCACCGCTTCATTAAATCGACCACATATTCTTGAGCCGTCATGATTTGCCAGTCGGCGTCTAGCTGGTCAGACAACCAAAGCTTGACAATGTCTTTGACATACTCCAAATCGCCATAGACCAAATGGGCTGCCTTAGCCAAACACAGGGCATGATCGGCATCGTACGCCCCCCCTGAATTCTCAAACCGAGAGAAATCATGGGTCGAGTAGGGGGGCGGCAAAATCTTATAGCCGTAACGGGCAAACAACCGTTGCACCCCGTCATATCCGGCCCAGTAAATGTAGTGAAATAACTGATCGTAAAAGCCGGAGCCCCCTTCTCGCCGAAACTTGCGATCGCTGATCAACTTAATCCAATAGATTACAAAAGGCTGTAATTCCTGCGGGCTCGTCAACCCTGCCTCGATTAAGGTCTCAAACTTTTCCAACCCCATCAAAAAACGGTCAAACCAATCCCTTAGGGCCAGCTCAATGGGAAATTCTTCTGAAGCATATCGCTCAAAAACTTGAGCAGTTTGGTCATCCATCTTGCCCGATTGGCTACGCACCTGATGGATTTGATTCAAACCCAAACGGGTTTTGACCATTTGCTGATGGGACCGCAGCGCCCGCTTCATACGCTCATCGGAAGCCTCAAACCGTACAACCTTGCCATTGGGCAGGGTCAGATCAAACAGGCGATATTCCTCATAGTCCAAAATATCCAGGACCCGTTGAACCTCTGGCTGTTGGCGAAAGTCCTCAACCAAGGCTTGCAGCCATTCCAGCCGCCGCCAATGGCTATGGCGACGGTATTGAGATACCCCTAGGGTGGCCGCCCCAGCCCCAGCCAAAAGGGCAAAACCGGTCAACCATTGCACAGTTAACTCCCAAAATACGGGATCGTTATATCGAGATATCGGTGCCGATACCGGCTCAGGAACCGTGGGTTCCGGCACCACCAATGGAGGGGCCGGTTCGGCAGCAGCAGGCCCAGGGACAACAGGCTCAGGGGCTACGGGTTCGGGGGCAGAAACCTCGGGCGTTGTCTCTGCCTCGGGTGCAACAGATTCAGGGGTCGCGGGTTCAGGGGCCGCAGATTCAGGGGCCGCAGATTCAGGCTCTGCCGGAGGGGGGGCTTGGGCGATCGCCCCTGGCTGGTCTGCGACCATCACAACCGTCGATAAGGCTGCTGTCCCAATGCAAAGCGATGCCAGTAGGGTAGTAGATGCCCGCCTCAGACCCATGATCGTTCCGTGCCCCCGATGAGTAAATAGAGAATAGGTGCCTCGATGCTAGCGGAAAAAGTGATTTCCCCCAGCCTTGTAACCCTTTATTTACTTGAGGTGAGTTGCCTAGCGGCCAGCCGTTGTTTTGACCCACCATTCAGGACAACGGTTCGCACGCCCTCACGCCCTCACGCCCACTCCTGACGCCGTCAATGCTGACAGCTTGTCGGCCATTGGCAGCATCAGAAAGCCGATCAATAAAGACGCGTGCCACAGGCTTTCTGACCTCAGTCCTATCTCTGAGCAGCAGCTCGTCCCCATAAACCAAACAACCACCCCTCACCATGGAAGAGAGAGACGGCTTCATTCACTTACCATGCATCGGAAGCATTTAGAGCCCTGCTTCCTGGGAGCCCACAGCACAGACCAGCGTAGTCCCCGTCAGCACCGGCACGGCTGGGGCTGCCTCCGCAGGCCCCTCGCTTTCGCAGAGAATATCGGCGGTTTCCTGGGTTTCAGCATTGGTAATATAGAGCGCACCCACGTAGCTTGGAAGTTCCGCCTCTTTAGGGGTGGCGGTGATCACCGTCTTATCAGCATCGGCGGTAATCGCAAAGGTATAGTTCGGGGTTTCTGTAGGGATGCCCAGCTGTAGCGACTCAATCGTTTGGCCAAAGGCGTCATTCTCAATCAACGTGGCTTTCTGGGCTCGGATCATCGAACCGATGTAGGTCATTGCCTCAACTGAACGCGCTTTATCAGCTTGGCTTAAGGTCTGTTCCAGCACTGTACTGGGTAGCAAAAAGCAGCCACCAGAAAAGAGACCAAGGCCAGCCAAGACAGATAATTTCACCATGGGAGCAACGGGGCTTTTCATCGCGAGAGTCTCCATAAGAATTGTCGATCATCGAACTGCTGCGCTGGCCAGATGACAGTTGAGCTTTAGGGTGCCCCGCCCTTTTGAAATGATGTCTCTCAGGCTCGCACACTTATGATTTCTCAATCCTTGTCGAGGGAAAATTCAGGCTGGCTTAGCCCTCCCTGGATTAGCTAAATTTAGAGACATAGACGAATGCATCTTCCCTCAAGCAAACAGTGATGCTTAAAGACCAGAGTTCATAAACGTTTTCAGCGAAATTCCTTTGATCTTTCCCGTGAGCCTAATACCGTGTAAACAGCACCAGTGGGGCGGATGAAGGTCTGGTGCGATCTATATGAGGTCTAATCAGGTCGGTCTTAAAGTCGTATCGATGGGGGTCAGAGCCGTTGCAGCAATCATCTTGTTGCCGCTAACCCCAGCACAGTAAAAGGCTTCGAAGCTGCAGTGAATGAAGGGAATGAGACCTTAACAAACTGCGACTGGGTTAGCAAGGGCAACGGACGCTACGTCCTGATCAACTCAGGAAAAAATCGCATTGCGAACAATTGCAGCGCTCAAATCCACCTCACCCAGATCGACATTGGTGAGATTGGCTTGGGTTAAATTCGTCTTCACCAAAGTTGCCCCAATCAAAACCGTATCTGACAGGTTTGCATGGCTCAGATTGGTATTACTTAGGTTAGCCTTTGCTAAGTTGGTTCCCCTTAAGTCAGCCCCGCTGAGGTTGAGATTTCGCAGGTTTGCAGCAATCAAGTTGAGGTTTCTAAAATCTCGTTGACCCGCCGCATATCGGCTTAATAACTCTTTTGCATACATCGGTTTGGCAAGCATACGGAATACCTTTTATCTGAAAGTGCAGGTAAACCGTCGGATAGCATGAGCCTGCACAAAGTCAACAGCAACCATGCTATCCGGCTCTTGACTATTGTCACCTTAACATGGGGGTCAGGGCGTTACTGCCTTCAGCAATAGAACGATAGCTGAGACCGCTAGGTCATCTTACCTGCCCAGAATTACCCAGTGTTCTTAGCTCAATGGCGGAACCCGTAGACCTCTTTAAGGTCACAACCGTAGGTCTCGTAAAGGCAACACCTAGCTACGGCCTCGTTAATTACAGCCGCCCTAGTCAGTAACCTCCCCGCCTGGGGAGGGACATGGCTTTAGGCCAGGGTTAGCTCAGGATCAAGGCGATTTCAAGCAATGAACAGACCAGGGTTGGGCGCAGGTCTCCTGAACCCATGCAGGATTAAGATGGCAGACTGTTTTGTCAGGCCATTAGCCCAACAGCCGGCATTTTAGTTCTCGGCAATCTCCTAAGTAGGGGAAAGGAAAGAGTCGGACATAAGCCGGGTTCTGTTCTCTGGGGTTGCCCCCAGAGGGCGGTTATCTATCTGGGATGCCTGTTACCAGACACCTCATGCGGTACACCAAAAACGGGACTGGAAAAAGACCAACCATAGCCCCTCCGACCTTGCTCCCAACCGGGGTTTACCGAGCCAGCACCTCTCGATGCTGCTGGTGCGCTCTTACCGCACCCTTGCACCCTTACCTGTGGGCCGAAGCCCCATCGGCGGTATGTTTCTGTGGCACTCTCCTCACGGTCACCCGCACTGGGCGTTACCCAGCAAGTCTGGTCTTTCGGGAGCCCGGACTTTCCTCAGGTTGAAACGATGCCAACCTGTAACCCCCTCGCCAACTCCTTCCTCATCCATAGTTTACGAGCTAAACCGCATTCAGGTTATTGCGGGGGGAATGAGAGGATAACGCGGCCGTTGTATCGGGCCTTCGCGGTAAAGAACCCATATCCCAACTTCGCTTAAAGCCTTTGCTTTAAGCCGCTTCCCCCACCAACACAAAGGCTGACCAATTGCGCGGATCGGGATAGTCGGCTTTGGTGACCAACATCGCCTCCCGCAAGGCTTGGGCCTTATCCCCCGTGGCCGCTAATCGCTGATAAAACGCCACCATTAAGGTGGCTGTGGCATCATCGGGCACCTGCCAGAGAGACACCACGACCGTGTCAGCTCCAGCCACCAAGAAGGCACGGGTGAGGCCCACCACCCCATCGCCAGTAATCCGGCCCCGCCCGGTATCACAGGCACTCAAAACCACTAGATCTGCCTGTAATTGCAACGCCGCAATTTCTTCGGCGGTGAGCCAACCATCCTCCCCGTTTCCGGGGGCTAGGGCAATGACCCCTGGGGGGCTAAACCGCACCACCCGCTCCCGCGCTAGGGACACCGCAGCATCCACGCCACCCACGGTGACGTTGCCCCCAACAATGACCGCACCGGGGTTTACAAATACATTGGCATCGGTGGCGGTGGGGGCATTGGCATCGGTGGGCAGACCAAATTCATTCAACCGGGAATCAATATTCAGCAGCCCGTGGGTGGCTAGGTGGATAATGGGCTGCTGGGGCATCTGGGCGACCACCGCCGATTCGGTCGCGGCTTGGCGAGTGAGGGCTTGGGTATTGAGGAGTTGGGCGATCGCGTCTGCCTCTCGCTCGGCCCCTGGTAAAGGCGGCAAGTTGGCTGGGGTGTCTTGCCCTTCGATCGGTAGGCTGGGCATTTCTATGGGGTTGCCCACCACTAACCCACCGGCGCGACGGGGCTGGGTTTCCGTCGCTAATGCCAGGGTCTGAACTGAGGGGGACAGCGCCAGGGTGTGCTTTTCAATCAAGGGCTGGCCGGTCTGATCGGGCAACGCTGCAAAGGGCACCAAAAATAAAGGTCCCTGGGGAACCAGGGTGACCAAGGCTTCGGGGTGGGTCGGCAGAGCCGCCGCAATGGGCTCAATCAAAATCTGATAGAGGGTCTGCATCGACAATGGGTTGGAGGGTGGCAAGTCGTCCGTCACCCGGCGATCGGTGGGCACCACCCCCAGCCCCCGACTCGCTACCCCCAGGGCTTGGCGGGTCGTGCCCACTAATGCTTCTAAAGGAGAGGCGGCAGAAGCGGGGGCGCTGCGGACGGCATCCCCCGTCCAAAAAGGCTCTAGTGGGGTCTGCCGAAAGGTGATTGGCCCCGAGGGCGGGATCACCCAGGTAAACAAATCCGTTTCTAGATCGACGGCATTCCCCAGCACCCGTTGACCATCCCCCAGGGCCGCGTAGACCACTAGGGTGGTGTTCTGGTTGCGGGCCACTGCCCTGATTTGGGCCACCGTCAAGGGTGCATCACTGTTGCCCTGCGGCTGCCCTGGGGACTGCACGACCTGTGACTGCACCAATTGCGTCACCAAGGCACGCGCACGACCCCGCTCGGCCATAGCTAAGGCGGCATCGGTTTTATCTTGGGCTACCAACACCCGCTGCATCAGGGCATAGCTATGGGCCTGTTGCTCAAAGAGGGTGATCCGATCTTGATCACCGAGATCATCCCCCGCTCGAATCGCATCCCAATCGGCCAAAACCCCATTTAAAACCACCTCGGCGGCCCGATAATTGCCGGTGTGGAAGTAGGCCAAGGCGAGGTTATTCCCTAAACCAGAGCCGGTCCAACCCTGGGCTTCCAGTTGTTCTAGCAAGGGTAGGGCGTCGCCATAGCGCTCGGTCAGCAGATAAATCCGAGCCAGGTTATGAAAAATATCGGCAATATGATCGGACTCGGGCGCTTCAACTTGATAGGCATCCAGGGCTCGACGGTAATTCGCCTCGGCCCGGTCGTAATCTCGGTCGTAAAACTGCCGATCCGCTTGATCTTCGAGGGTGTGGGCGGCGGGCAACTGGGCTAAGACACTGTCGGCAGGAAGGGGTACCGTCCTAGACAGCCCTAGGGCCGTAGTGAAGAGGGGTAAGGCGATCGCGACTGCCGCAACTCCCCCCCAAAACCGTAACCAACGCCAATGTCGGGCCATGGCCGTAGCCTCCCTAGCAGTTTTTAAGATCGCGATCGGCGGCACCCCTGTCTGTTATACGCCTCGCACAGGCAGAAACACGCAAATTTTGATCAAACTAAAGCACTGGCCCGCAGGCTTGGCCGAACCGAACGAACTGGCGATGGCCACACAACAGTAAACCGGCGGAGCTTGGTGCCCAAAAGAGATGCATTCGTCATCACTCAGCCAGCCATCACCCAGTTGGGTGATGGCTGGCTGAGAAAACCATCCGCTCCTGCGCCGTTGAATCCTGATTCAGCAATTAGATAACAGTGCTCAGGTGAACGGAGCCGAAGGCATCTGAATTTAATTGACTGAAACGCGAAATGTGATGCGCCCTGCCTGTCCAGCATTAACCGTTAGACCTTCCTCAATAACAGCACCGTTACCTGCGCTGGTGCCGCAGAAGCCGGGCAATACGGCCCCTACTGCTTCAAACCGGCCCGTATCGCCATCATTGGCATTGGTGTGGGTCGTGGCTGCCCCAACCGGGTTACCAGGGTTAATGACTTGGATGCCGCTGGTTGCGGTATAAGTATCCGGGATAAAGGTAGTTCCAGAGGGAATCTGATCGCAGATATTGACCGCAGTAGAATTACTCGTTGGGCTGGCGTAGTAAATGGTGTATTCGATCTGATTGCCCGTTGACAACGGAACATTCGTGATACTTGTCAGGCCCACTGGGTCAATGCCCGCACTTTTGACGATGGCAGCAATGCCCGTGGTTGATTCTTCGGTGGTGAAATCTAACGTCGTCAAAGCGGCACCGGCACTATCGGTAAGATTGGTGATGCGCTTAAATAGCTGAAAATCTTGGGCGGCGGGGCTCGAAAAAATAATTCCACCGGCAATTAGGTCAATGCCATTTACACCGCCATCAGTGGTTCTTGGGAAAACAGTTGTATTGTTAATATCTACCAGGTCATTTGGCAGAGTTGCAACAGGAACATCACCAGCAAATATGGAGTAGCCAAAGACAAAATCACCTGCAACGATGCCTAGGTCTGCCAAGGTGAAGAAGCGCCCTCGAATATCTTGGGCTGGGACCCGGTGAGATAGACGAAACGGGTTAGATGTTGTAGGTGGATTATCACTACGCAGTACGGCTGTTTCGATGTTAGCGGCGGCTCCGCCGCCATAGGCACCACTTCCCCCTGGCGTTAGCGCCTTATAGCTGGATGGATTGCCAGCGACATCGAGCCCTGTAATTGCTGCAACTTGAAAAGCATCATTGCCACCCCGTTCTAAAATGGCGAATCCAACGGTATTTAAATTGGCTGGGCTAGCCACCCCAGGGGCATCAATAATATAGTCAATTCGCTCAATATTATTCCGAGTCTCTTGACCAAGCGGGGTTGCGACATTATTAAATGTATTATCAATTCCCCGATTAATTGTGCGACTTAACATGGCATCTGCCAGGGTGGCAGCATTGTTGGGCCTTAAGTTAATGCTGCCTGTGCCACCACCAGGCAACACCAGAGTGTCGAACTCCCAGAAGGCTTGCTCCGTCGTGGTCGAACCCGTGGCGGGATTGGCCACGCCACTGCGGCGAAAAACCACCCGATTGGCCAACCCCGTGCCCGTAGTGGTCAGGTTTAGTGCTGGTTCGAAAAAGGTTGGTGTCCCCGCAACGTCAACGACCATACCATTCAGTTGAATATTGTTGCCCGAACCGAAGTTCATATTTGTGTTTACGCCAGCTGCCGCACAGCCCGTAATAGCATTTGCACCCGTAGACCCACAGGGAGTGGCATAAGGGACAGCCGTAAAATTGGCAGGGGTGCCGGCCACATTACTGGTGAGATAAGTCTGTATGGGCCGATTTGCCAATACAGGTTCTTGGATAATCAGTACGCAAACAAGGGTAAATAAGCAAAGCTTAAATAAACTGACTATGCGATATCTGTATCTCTCTGGCAGTGACATACCTGTGTTCCTATTTGCCGTTTGCATGGGCTAAAGCGGGGTCGGGGATAGATAACTTAAGGTGAGCTAATCTACTCGATTTGCAGATCCGTTTCGAGATCTTCAAAAACGATGTCTAGTCCTCGGGTATCAGTAAAGACGAATTCGACGCGGCGATCGCGGGCGTAATCTACCCGTGAACTCCCCGTGGTGCGCCGCTGACTTTCCCCGAAGGGTACAATCCGCAATTGCTCTGGGGGTATGCCTTGGCGAACCAGATAGTCCCGAGCGGCTAAGGCCCGACGCTCACTGAGTGCCTGGTTATAGGCCACACTGGCGCGGGGGTCGGTATGACCATGGAGTTCCACCGTGAGGAACGGATATTCCAACATCACCGCTGCAATGCCATCTAAGATGACGGCACTTTCGGGGCTGATGTTAGAGCGATCCAGCGCAAAGTGGATATTCCGCTGAATGCGGAGACGAATTGGCTCGGGGGGCAACGGCGGATCGGCAGGGGGCGCGGTGAGGCATTGGGCCACATAGGGGGCAGGACCTTGCCGCTCAGGCATAACTCCGTCTGGGCCAATCACCTGAATCACTGGGGAAGGTTCGGAAGTGCCATAGCGGGGATCTGAGGCGATCGCCCCTACCCACCCTCCGGTGTCCGACTCCCAAACGAACTCAAATTGTCCCGATATTTCATCAGCCTTAACGGTAGCGATTGGTTCCCCTAAGGGACCGTACACCTCCGCCGATTCTTGAATCAGATATAAGTCCACTTCGCTACCGGGATCAGCAATGCCGGTGATTTGCAAAGGGCCAGCGGTTCCATCAAAAACATAACTGTCAAACTCCGGGGCATTAATAGCACCATTGGCGGTATCTGAACGACGGTGGTGAGAATTACGGGGCGGATTAGGGCCATCGGCCCGTTGAAAATCATAAACTCCCGCATTGCGTCGAGCCACTAGGTCAATGGTGAGGCCATCAAGGGCAGTAAATCGATTGTTGCGAACAATATTGCGCTCACTATGGGGGCGAGCCGCAATGGCAACACCGGGTCCTGGTTGATGCCCAATCATGTTGTCAATAATGCTGTGGCCATCTCCCATGACATAGAGGGCCGCTCGATGAAACCGCCGACCGTTAAAGCGAATATCGTTACCCTCGATATGTACTGAGCCCTCAGGGTGAAACATGAAAATGCCACTGCCATCATTGCCACAGATCAAATTATTCGT
The DNA here is from genome assembly GCA_964353225.1 of uncultured Leptolyngbya sp. Lineage (GTDB taxonomy): Bacteria > Cyanobacteriota > Cyanobacteriia > Phormidesmidales > Phormidesmidaceae > PCC-6406. The sequence continues at coordinate 27,802 of CAYGVA010000001.1, read as the reverse complement.
AATCTCGGCTCGCTCCACATTGCCTTCTAGGCGAATGGCATCGGGCATACCAGCCACACCATTGCCCAAGATGGCATTACCGACAAGCACCAGACCGGTCGCACGATGTCCAGTAATCACACCACTCCCTTCATGGTGCTGAATTAAATTTTCAGAAACCCGGACATCCACCCCATTAAAGACAGAAACTCCGAAGGCAGAGCGCTGCTCAGGAGTAGCACCCTCAGGGGTAACCCCTAACCAGTTATGGTGTAGTACGGTGCGGGGAGCATGAACCTCGGCGTTATGTAAATCAAAGGATTCTACTGAAGGGGCATCCGGACTGGAATCAGCCGGAGGCGGAGCGCTCGCAATGAAAATATCAGCGGGAGGAGTCGTGAGGGTGGCGCGGGATGAGGCCCAAAATCCGTAAAGACTCAAACCCTGAATCGTAATATCGCTCCCCGCAACGGTTATTCCCCGAAAAACTTCAACCCCTCGTGCAGGGGTCAGGCTGACCACAGGAATCGGAATATGGGGCAACTCTGGCCGAGTCGCACCGTAACCCGGTTGGCTAGTGCCATCAATTATTAAGTGAGAAGTGGTCAGCGGAGGAAGTAAATCCTGCAAGTAAATTGTGGTCTGCTCTGGGGGTAAGTCAAAACCAATCCAAGTGTGGATATCTGGTGACGGGGAGAGTTGAACCTGCTCCGCCACCGAAAGTTCAGCCACAGGCAGGGTGCCGTTAGCAATCTCAATCGCCTCTCGCAGCGTTAGCGCATCGTCGGCCTGAATCAGACCATCGTGGGCACTATTAACGGTGATCTGCATGGGAACGGCTTGCCCCAAAGCCACATTCACCGGCAACCCGCTTAGCAACAAACCCAATCCCATCCATAGCGGTTTTGATAATCCCATGATTATTCGCCCTCCCCTACAGCATCGACGGGTAATGGTGCGGCCAACATCGGGTCAACAGCGGGAATGTCCTCATCGCTGGGAGTCACGGCTTCGTCAGCGGGGGGATCCCCCTCAACTTCGCCCTCAGGCAACGTTTCTGCCTCCACCGGCTCAGGTTCAGATGGTGCCGTCTCTACATAAGATTCTTGTTGCTGGGCAGGGGCAACGGTCTGGAGACCAAAATCACTGAGGAGCTCGTTAACTTTAAATTGCACCCCTAGATAGGGACCACTTGCAGAACGATAGCCACTGCCCCCAAAGCCATCGCTAGTGACGCTGCCAAAACTGTAACCCACCCCTACCCGTAAATCGGGCGTTAGATAATAACCCAGCTCTAGGGCTGTACCCACTTCGGTGTAGCTTGCGGAAGGTTGGGTGATCAGGCGCACTTCCCCCAGAATGTCCCAACGGTAGGCAAACCGATAGGAGGCCCGGAGTTGGCCTAAATGAATGCTGGTGGAATAGTCAGAGCCATCGGCGATCGTGGCGTTATTTAGGCGAAAGGCGTATTTGGTATAAAACTCCCATTGCCAATCAGGGGAGTAAATCCCTTCGAAGGCAAAGGTATGATCGCTAGAACCAAGGTTGGAACCCACCTCGCTATTGATCAGGAGTGAGGTGGGAGTGGTCGAAGGGTTACGGCGATATTCGTAGCTTAAAAGGCCATTAAAGCGATCGCTCACCGGATTCCGATAAGCCAGCCCCAGCTTGGCGCTCGCAGACGACCCTAAATTGCCGTTAATAATTTGGTTGGCGTAGTTGGCTCGCTGGTAACGAAATAGCGTCGTCAATTCAGGCGTAACCTGCCCAGCCGCTGTCAGCGTAAACACAGTGTTGTTACCAGAAGCAGAATCCCGGTGTTCAATCCGGGTACTGGCCTGGAAATTAGGGTTGGCCGTATATTCAAACCCTAAGGAATACGCAGTTGAATCCTGCAACCCCAATGCCGATGCCCCGGCTCCAACGGCATAGGGTATAGCAGACTGCTGTCCTGCCCCCGTCTCATTAAAGCTGCTGCCATTAATCCGCTCGAAGCCAAAATTAGCCCGCAGCCCCGGAGCCAGGATCAAGCGATGATTTAACCCTAAGGCAGATTGTCCGATCACGCCGCCATAACCCCCAATGATGGAGTAGCGACTAGTTAGAGTCGTATTCTCGCCTAGGTCGTAATTTGCAATGGTATTGAGGCTGGTAACAGAACCGGGTTGCCGCCCCCCCGAGGCAAATTGTTGGGCGAGCTGAAGGGTCAAATTAGGATCAATACGCCAATCTAGACTGACGGTTGTCCGGGTCGGGTAAAGCGCATCGGATTCAGAGCCAAAGTTCAATTCGCTTTGGGCATTAAAATCTAAATCCACACCCAGAGGAATCCCCACACGAGGGACAAACTGCTGGGCGCTAGTACTGATGCCAGCAATGCGATCCTCGCGCTCACGATTCACAAAGTCCAGCCCGAGCTGGGCAACGCCAACCTGTTGTTGTATCCCCAATCGAAATGTTGTGAGGGTGTTATCTACAACTGAGCCAGCGGTGGCATATTGGCCAGGCACCAGCACGCTCGCTAAATTGCCTGAGGCTTGCAGCTCCTGAAGGGTATTACCCGCAAAAACCTCGGGGGCTGTACCAACATTGATTTCTTGATCAAACCCAAAGGAAATCTCCGTATCTGCACTCAGGTTAGCGTTAAGCGTTGCCCCCCAGCGGGTTTGGCCAGGGCGAAAACTAGCGGTCGCCGTATTATCAAACCCACTACTCGCACTACGAAAGTAAAAAGAGCCGTCAATAATATCGTTTAATAATGGCCCGTTAGCTTCTAGGCGATAAGCACTGCCACTGGTGGTTTGCCCACTGATGTCTAGAGAAGAACGTGCAATTTCAGCGGTCAACTCTCCCGTCTCCCCGAGCGGCAAAAGCAGATCTACACCCGCCAATCTAAAGATTTGCTCTCCCCGATCCTCCGACAATGCAGTAAAACCTGCCCAGCCCGCTGTTTCTTCACCGGGTTCTAGGTTGTACTGAAAACGGACCGCATAGAGATTACCGCCAACCCCGACACCATCAACTTGGTAGGTAGCCACAATCCGACGGACCAAGGTTTCGCCTATAGCATTCAATTCAGTCGCATGGAGCGGCTGTCGAAATAGTAGGGTGCCGCGATCATAGTCGATCTCATAGTCGGCACCGCGGACCAATCTTTGCCTTTCGAGCACCGTCCCAGGACGGTTCAGCTCCTCAACCTCCAGAAAAATGTCTTCACTACCTACAAAAATCGCTCTCCGCGATAAGAAATAGTAGCCACTCGTGCCATCGGGAACTAGGGTATCTCGCTGAAACGGCCTCAAATTATTGGCATACATGGCTGTCAACTGCACATTGCCAAAGGTGTAATTGCCTTTAAAGCCGTGAAGCTGACGGGTAACAGCGGTGAAGTCCTGGGAGGTGCGGGCAAATTCCTGGGTGGTATAGTCACCCCACATAAAGTAGTCGGGCTCAGCTCCCGAGATCCTAGAGTCCCGCTGAAATCGGAAATAGACGTTGTCAACAGACGGCGTCAAGTAATCAACCTGGGAGCTATCTCCATAAACGGGATAGCGCTGTTCACAAAATTGAGTATCCCGAAACAGGCGATTACCATCGCAGGTTTCATTGAGGGCGCGCTCGGTATTAACGGCACCGGTAAATAGCCATTCCCCAAAGGTCCCGGTGGCAAAAATACCAGCATCCAGGTCAAAGTCTGTAGTGCCAACCAAATCTGGATCTAAAAAGTCTTGATAACTCCCCCAATAGTCAGTGCCCCCTGCGCCTAGGCGAAAGTCAATTACCCCAGATACTAAGGAGGGGCGTAGATGGGTAATGAAAACCAGATTGGCAACGGCTTCTAAGGGAGGAATGGGGGTTAGCGTTGCTTCACGCTCCAGGCCTCGAGCCTCATAGCCATCGACGGTAGCCCGAACCTGCACCTGCTGAGCCTCAAGGGTAGATCGGAGGCTTGCCTGAAACTGCCCTTGACGCGCTAGCACCTGAAATCCAGGGAGATCGCTATCGTAATCAGCCCCTAAAAACTCTCCCGCACTGGTGGTGAGGGTAACCACCACATCCCTTAATAAGGCTGCGCCCTCGTTGTCAGTAATCGAACCCTTGAGTTCCAAGATGGATCGGTTATCGGCAGGGACTGCGGCACTATCGACAGGGACTAGCTCTAATACAAGTGCGTTCACCTCGTCTGAGGCGGGTTGGTCAGGGATTGCATCAGCAGCTTCGTCAAGTTGAAGGGTTTCGCCATCCCCCAAGACCTCTGGGTTAGTCTCGCTGCCCAAGGGATCCGGTGGGGTTTCCTCGGCAGTTATTGAAATAATTTCGTTGGTGAGACCAGTCGAGAGTTCCTCTAGTTCAGCCGTCCTACCAGATACGCCTGGCAGCGCTAAAGACCCTGAAGCGTCAGCATGAGATAGCTCGTCAGTCGCCACGGGGTCCAATAAAGCGTCCGCACGACCTGGCTCGGCCCACTCAACCTCAGATTCAAAAGATTCCAATGGCTCATCGGGGGCATCGCTAGCATAGGCATTGGACAGCCCTAGACCGGAGAGATTGGCAGAGATGGCAACAACGCCGACCCAGCCAAATATGTGAGAAATCGCTATGAGGAACTTCATCAGCTCTGTCCCTCCCCAAAGGTAGGCGTGACGGCAAAATTCATTCGGGCTAGTCCGCCAGGCTCTAGGCGTACCAGCCGTGACACGCTGTTATCGGCTAACCAGTACAAGTTCGGAGCAAGGGTATAACCAGGCAAGCTAGACAAGTCCAGCGTGCCGACCCGATTACCCGAGATCACGTTAATGAGAGAAAACAACCCATCGGGATCAGTAATGATCCGATTGCCGTCATCCATGAACAAAACCGCATTGGGGACACCGGGCTCACCCAATTGCTGCTCCCCATCAAAATTTTTGTCGACAAACACTCGGCCAATGATCGTGCCGCAATCAGACAAGATGCCTGGACGAATGATGAGTTGAAATGTAGCGGTAAAGGTGCCAATACCCGGCAGTGTCGCTTGGGCAACGTTGCGGCCTGAGCCCCTAACAGCATCACCGGTTATCTCAGCAGAGTAGGCAATGTTGATACTTGAACCAGCCGCCAAGGCGGGAAAGGTGAGGGTAAAGGATTGACCGCTGACTATGGTTGTTGTTGCGGCGGGTGAGGTGGTGATCGATGAGGGGATCAGCTGTACCCCCAGGGGAAGGGTGTCAGTTACGGTTACAGGCCCCGTGGTCGCACTCGATGTCGCATTGGTAACGACCAATCGGTACGTTACGACATCGCCGGGTTCGGCTGCGCCGCGATCTGCTGTCTTGGTAATCCCAGTTGTGCCTGCCGTGGTACCACCAACACTGGTTGAGTTTGAGGTAACAGGAACTGGTGGACCTACTGGAGGCGTATATTCAGCGCTGGCCTGATTGGTAACGACTGTTTGGCTATACGCAGGGGATACACCAAAACGGATAGGCAGAATTTTAAAATCGGGCAGCGCAATCGTGACAAATAAAGAAGCAAGGGCGATCGCGAAAAACCTCAGAGGGCTAATCTTGCATCGTCTAAATCTACTTAAGACAAAGCGAGATCGCTCAGACATCCAACCAAAACTGGTCATTTCTCAAAAACATTGGTAGTACTTGCACCCTCACCCTGATGGCCTGATTTTGGCAAACCCTGGGGCAAAACATATCCCCAAAGCAAACACCAGTTCTAGCCAAATCCTCTAGAGATTGACAGAATTCAAAGCCAGTCGCAGCCAACTCTAGCTAGCAAAAGGAAAATCAGCCAGGACGTAAAGCTTTCTTTACACTTTCCCGAAAACTCTGTAGATGCAGCCACCGCCTACGCATTAATACATAAAAAACCCAGCAAATACAATCCCCTAAGCAAGTATTTTCATGTCTGTAGGATGCCACGCGAATGTGACGAAAGTGTGACGGCAGGCTGAAATCATTGATTTAGATTAGGGAGACAGCACTTTTAAGATGAGGTGATGGCTGTTTTGAGTTCACGGCAAAATTTGCCAATGGCAGCTAAACCTTGCTCTGAAGGAACCCCGGCCAATCGCTTCACAAAGGCACTTCCTACCACCACGCCGTGGGCTCCCCATGCCTGTAGCTGGGCCGCCTGTTCCGGCTGTGAAACCCCAAAGCCCACCGCAATTGACTTGTCAGTGGTGGCCTGAAGCTCTTGGATCAAGCCTTGCACCCGACCCTGGATTTCGCTGCGCATCCCGGTTACCCCAGTTACACTGACCAGATAAATGAAACCTTGAGATTGGGCTGCGATCGCTTGAATGCGCTCTTGAGGACTCGTGGGTGCCACCAACAAGGTAAGCTCAATTGCCGCTTGACTCGCTGCCGCCATCAATGGCTCGACTTCCTCTAAGGGCAGATCCGGCACCACCAGCCCTTTCACCCCAGCCGCCGCAATATCTTTTAAGAAAACTTCAATGCCGCGATTCAGAATCGGGTTGTAGTAAGTGAAGAGAATAATGGGGGCGCTGATCTCAGGAGCCACCGCCTTGACTAAGGTGAGTACCCCATCTAGGGTGACCCCTTGCTGCAAGGCTCGAGTCGCTGCGGCTTGAATGACCGGACCATCCGCTAAGGGATCGGAATAGGGAACCCCCAGCTCAATCAAATCTGCTCCGTTTTGATCCAACACTTTGAGTGCTGCCGCCGTCGTCGCCAAATCTGGATCCCCAGCGGTCACAAAAGGGATGAGGGCACATTGTCCCCGTTGGCGGCAGGCGTAAAACTGTTCTGATACCGATGTCATCTACATCCTTCCCTGGCCAAAGCTGACCACCCAGTGCATTGTCACTCAAGCACTCTAGGGCAAGATGCCTCACCAGTCTATGCAATTTGGTGATGGGATGACAGTAACTTTGCTGGATGGTTTACGGCGAAGTTGGTGACCCCGGATTGTCTACCTCCGCATCTAAGGTGGCCTGGAGTTGGGCGAGCTGTTCAGGGGTCAATTCATCCAGACGTTTTTGTAGCACCGCCTCTTCATAGTCATCGAGTTGGCGGTTATAGGTCATATCGTGATTCACCACTCGGGTGAGGTAAGTGCCCACCCACCCTAAGATGCCTCCCACAAAAAAGACCTGGCTCCAAATCCCCGCAGAGGGACTGTCTAGGCCCGCGAGTCTGAGGCCAAGGTACAAGAGTCCCCCAACCACAAATACCCCGAAGCCAATGCCGATTACATCAATACGCCGCATGGTGGGTTCAGGACTTTATGGTTCGAGGTTGGGGACGAAAGTTAACCAGGGGGCTCAGCAGCAGCATCCCTGGGAAGAGGGCAAACATCAACCCATACAAAATTGTTCGCTCGATCGAACTAACGGTATGCCAACGGGCTTTCAAGTAAAACAAGAGGGCTGCGGGCAGTACCAACAGGTAGGTGCCTGCGATCGCACCGTATAAGCCCAAGGTGATCAGCATATCTGTGGAAAGGGTTAGGTCACTCAGCATAGGGTGATAGGGAATCAGGATTGGGATATGACCGATTTAGCGATCTGTGGTCTTGCCCGACAGCAACGACCAATCAGTCCAATGTCATTCTAAAGGGGAAATTAGCGTGTTAGGACGCAGATTGACCGATACAATAGGAAGTCCAAACGTTGACTCTGCTGAGTCATCAATTTGGGGGGCGTGGCGGAATGGTAGACGCTACGGACTTAGAAAACTGAGCCTTGGTGGAGAAATCTGTCAAGTGGAAGCTCTCAAACTCAGGGAAACCTAACCCCAGTCCTTGGTTCTTCTGAATCAGTTCTGGATATGGCAATCCTGAGCCAAGCCAAAGGAAAGTTTTTTTCTTTGGAAGGTGCAGAGGCCCGACGGGAGCTACCCTAACGTTAAGTCGAGGGTAAAGGGAGGGTCCAATTCTCAAAACCAGGATGGGTTTTTCCCGTTCTTGGCAGCAGCGAAAGCTGCGGGAGGATGAAAATCCGTTGGCCGCAAGGCCGTGAGGGTTCAAGTCCCTCCGCCCCCATTACACCCATTTTCTCGCTCACCAGCGCTAGTGATAGCGCCTGAGCGCCTTTTTCCTATGGGAAAAAGACGCTCAGGATTGGCCGATCGCGTTCGCCTGGGCAGCACCGCTACACAGTAGCCATACCAACACCAACACCCCCAGCCAAAAGAGCTGTTGCTTCAGACGGGAGAGACGATAGGGCTTCATGGCAGAGGGTGGGGAAAGCAGGGTAATTGAATAGCCGCCCCTAGCAAGGGCGACTTGCCAGGGGCGGGGGTAGCTATGGACCCGACTTAAAATAAATCCAGATCAGTCACCGCTCCCCGGCTACTAGAAGACACCAACTTGGCGTACTTGCCTAAAATGCCACGGGTGTAGTTAGGGCGACGGGGTTGCCAAGCCTCCCGACGTTGGGCGATGGTCTCGTCAGGAACATTCAACTGCAACAGGTTTTGGCTGGCATCAATGGTGATGCTGTCCCCCTCTTCAACGAGGGCAATGGTGCCACCCACCGCCGCTTCTGGGGCTACATGGCCGACCACCATGCCATAGGTGCCACCGGAGAAGCGGCCATCGGTGATCAACCCGACCGAGTCGCCGAGACCAGCGCCAATAATGGCGGAAGTGGGGGCGAGCATTTCGCGCATGCCGGGGCCACCCTTAGGTCCCTCATAGCGAACTACGATCACATCCCCCGCCTGGATTTTTTTGTCGAGAATGGCCCGCAGGCATTCTTCTTCTGACTCGAAAACTCGCGCTGGGCCGGTGATGTGCTGATTCTTAATGCCGGTCAGCTTGGCCACTGCCCCCTCGGATGCCAGGTTACCCTTGAGAATGCCGAGGTGCCCCAGGGGGTACATCGGCTGATCAAAGGGACGAATAACGTCTTGGTCGGTCCTGGGGGCCACCGGAATATCCGCCAACAGTTCGGCAACGGTTTGCCCCGTGATCGTCAGGGCATCCCCATGGAGGAGCCCCTGATCCAGCAACATTTTCATCACCTGGGGGACGCCGCCCGCCCGGTGGAAGTCGGTGGCCACGTAGCGCCCAGAGGGTTTGAGATCGCAAATCACCGGCACCTTATGGCGGATGGTTTCAAAGTCGTCGATGGTCAGGTCTACGCCGATCGCATTGGCGATCGCCAGCATGTGCAGCACCGAATTGGTGGAGCCGCCCACGGCCATGATCACCGCGATCGCGTTTTCAAACGCTTTGCGCGTCAGAATTTGGCTGGGCAAGATTTGATTGCGAATGGCGTCTACCAACACAAAGGCAGACTTTTCGGTGCTATCCGCTTTTTCAGCATCCTCTGCCGCCATGGTGGAGGAATACATCAGGCTCATACCCATGGCTTCAAATGCCGAGGACATGGTGTTGGCGGTAAACATGCCCCCACAGGACCCTGCCCCAGGGCAGGCGTGCTTTTCGACAGCCAGGATCTCCTCCTCGTTAATTTTGCCCGCACTGTACTGACCCACCGCCTCAAAGGCACTGACCACGGTCAGATCTTCACCGTTGAGATGGCCGGGCTTGATCGTGCCGCCATAGACAAAAATCGCGGGAATATTCAGGCGGGCGATCGCAATCATCGCCCCCGGCATGTTTTTGTCACAGCCCCCAATGGCCAAAACCCCATCCAGACTCTGACCGTTGCAGACGGTTTCAATAGAGTCGGCAATCACCTCCCGAGACACCAGGGAATACTTCATCCCCTCCGTGCCCATGGAAATCCCATCGCTGATGGTGATCGTCCCAAACATTTGGGGCATCGCCCCGGCTTGCGTCAACCCTGCTTCGGCCCGAGTGGCTAAACCGCCTAGCCCCATGTTGCAGGGAGTAATCGTGCTGTGGCCGTTGGCTAGCCCCACAATGGGCTTAGAGAAATCATTGTCCCCGAAGCCAACGGCTCTGAGCATGGCCCGGTTCGGGGTCCGCTGCACCCCCTGAGTAATCGCTTGGCTTCTACGGTTATCCGGCATGGTTTCTGTGTCGTATCGCAATACCCCATATCCTACCGAATCCCTTCTTTTCTAAAACAGAGACTGGATAGCCCTTGCGGCGGCATGATGACAGCAATCGGGAAATGCGTCGGCAGATCGCTTTGGTCACCTTGCAAAGGACCGGCAGAAAATATGGGTGAAGGCATCTCAGTAAGATCAGTATTAAATTTCATCGAAGTATCGAAATTATACGGTGGACATCCTGTGCCAGAATGACATTCGAGTCATCAGGGTTGCATCAACGGCGCTTTCCTGCAGAGAGACGTCCCCAACGAAGGGGCGCTCCATTGCGTGCAGCCCGTGATTTGCCCCCATGCCAAGGGCAGGATGACGGGAGTTCCTGAGATAGACCATGGATTTAAACGAGCTACTAACCCGCTACGGTGCGGGAGAACGGGATTTTCGTGGCGCTAATTTGGCCGGGGTTGATTTATCCCAAAAGATATTGCCAGAAATCAACCTGCGTGATGCCAACCTTTCCGGTGCGGTGATAGATGGAGCCAATTTCCAGGGAGCCAACCTACGGGAAGTCAATTTGTCCCGTGCATCTCTTCATCAAACGAATTTGACTTTGGCCAATTTGATTGGGGCCAACTGTAGCGATGCCAATCTCATCGACGCCAATCTGATCGAGGTCGGTATGCGGGGAGCCCTACTGCCGCGCGCCACCCTACTGAGGGCAACCCTACAGGACGCCAATTTGAATGAGGCTAATTTAGACGACGCTAATTTAGAGGGGGCCAATTTGGCCGGAGTTAGCCTCAATCGCGCCCATCTTGTCAAGGCTAACTTAGCTGGGGCCAATCTAGAGGGGGCTAGTCTGGCCAATGCCACCCTCATGGAAGCCGTCCTGGTGGGTGCCAAGCTCCAAGGGAGCATTCTGAGTGGTGCGGTTTTAGATATGGCTGACATGCGGGAAGTGGACCTCAGCCGTGCCAAGTTGCAAGGGTGCAGCATGGTCAATACGGTTTTGATTCGGGCTAACCTGCGGGGTGCCAACCTCAGTTGGAGTTCTTTGCGGGGGGCTGATCTGAAGGGGGCGACCCTCTATCGTGCCAAGCTCAGTTGGTCAAACCTGAGTGGGGCTATTTTGACCGAGGCGGTAATGATCAATGCCAGCATGACCTACGCCAACCTCAAAAATGCTGATCTGCGGGGCACTATTTTGCCCGAGGGGATCACTCACGAGTAGAGGGGCTCAGCTCGTGGAGCGTCATTCCCAGGGCCATACTCGGGGAGGGGTAAGGGGACGATTGCAATGAAATGGGCTGAAATCCTTGACGGTTGACAAAAGGGATTTGGGCGATCGCCGTGCGCCGAAAATGGGCCAAATCGTATTGCAACCCAATCAACCCTAAATGCAACAGCGAGGCCACACTTTCCATCGGTGGACTTAAGTATCGCGCTAGCACCCGCCGCCCCCATAACCAATGGGTAATGGGTTCCGGAAGATGATCGCCATAGCGCAAGGGTAGCGCCTCGGTTGAAAATCGCTGGGCATAGGTGGCCGTCAGAAAGGGCCGGTAGCGTCGCCGTTGGGGGGTTTGCTGCATGATGAAACTCAGTAACGTGCCTTTGAGATAGGTGCGTAACTGGGCGGTTTCATCCGTCGGTAGCTCTGGCATAAAGGGAATCTGAGTCAGGGCTGGGTTGAGATTGTCAGGGTCCCCGACGCTCAGATGGGTTCCCCCAATCACTGCCACTAAGGCGCGAGGTCCCGACAATTGCTCAAAGGGTCGGAGTTGTTGATCCCCAGTGGGGGTGACGCCATCCTCAGTGCCGGTCAAGATCAGCGTTGGCACCGCCACTTGGCGCAACCCCTCCGCCCCAAACAACTGACCAATGATGGGGTTCATAATCACCAGTTGGGTGATGCGATCGTCGGCCAAACCCGTCGCTGGCAGGGCAAGGTCGGTGGCTGCACATTGCAGCCAATCCGCTGGGGACAAATCATTCGGCGCTAACCCTTGGCAAAACTGATTGAGGGCTGCCAGATCTAATGGGGCACCGGCTAGGGCTAAGCCGGTATACCCACCGAGGGAATGGCCCACGAGGGTGACTTGATCAAGATTGAAGCGTTGTTGGTCCGTGCGAGAGGCCGCATTCAAGTCAGCCAAATAATCTAGCACCAAACGCACATCTAGGGGGCGATCAATAAATTCGCTGGCGGGTAAAATTGCCCCTTCCGCTTCAGAAAGGGCTTTGACATTGCTGCCCGGATGCTCAATGGACACCACGGTCAACCCATGGGAGGCCAGGTGCTCTCCGAGATAGGCCAGGAAGTCGCGATCTGCCCCAAATCCGTGGGAGAGCAACACCAGCGGTCCCTCGGCGTGGCGGCTGTAATAAATATCGATGGGCACAGTCCGCCCACGGCTCGCGTCCGTGAGTGAACGGGACCAGGTTCTGACCGTTTCTGAGCCCACCGTGGTGGGGTTAAAGGGAAATGCCCCGGCCATCGCTTCGTTCACAAGGGTCTGATTGAGCACATTACTGAGGGCCAGTTGCTCCCACTGGGAAAGGCCAAACTGAACAAGCAGGGTGAGCGAGGCCCCGGCTTTCAAGGTCAATCGTTCCCCAGGTAGAGCGTTGAGAATGCCCAGAAGACTCAGCCCTTCAGGATCTTGGGCGGCCATTTGGATGGCTGCCTGTAGTGCCGTTGGGGACAAGCCCGGTGCCACAGTGGAAAGTAACGCTAGTAACTGTTGGCCATTCTTGGAACTGAGCAGATCCGCCACGATGCGATCGCTCACTTGCGGGTCCAAGCTCAAGGGACGGCGCAAGGTCTGGCGAACTGCCGGAGTTAATAAGGGGCCATAGGGTCTGAGATCGGGCGGCACCTGATCTGTGGTTGCAGCCTGCTCTAAATCACCGACCTGCAAAGGGACATTCAGAGGACCTAGCTGCACCACAATCTCCTCAACCGCTGGGGCAGGGCTGGCAACTGCGATTAGTAAAGCGCCCCCTAACAGGCCAACGCCCTCAGCAATCCTCTTGCTGTAATGAGCCAGACGAGGTGAGCAAGGCAGCGTTAGCGGAGCTTTCCAACGGAATCGCGGCATTGGAGCAATTAATAATTGAGCACGCCCACCTCAGACGGTTCGCAAAAGGGATGGGAGGGTGTTCCTCACTGTAATGAAATCAATTCCACTTTGGCAGGCGGCAAAGTGTTAAGTTTTTCGCCCTAATCGTCAGCAATCCATAGCAATCCTGCTTCTACAGAAGTGACGTTTCTACGCCTGTGCTGAGCAAAAACTCACCACAATATGAAAAACCTGTTACGTCTCCAGGGGCAGGAGTGGATTCCCCTGTTACGCTAAGCACGATCAACCTGAAGCCGAAGGCGCAGCAAACCCTGTTGATGCTGATGCAGTTTTAGGGGCCGTCAAAACCCAATCCCCAATAGATCTGATTGAGTCTTCAGAAGTTCGTTGGAGTTGGGCAATTTAATTCCTAGGCGTATGGCAAAATGTAGGCGTTTTTGGCCGCCTATGGCAGACAGTGGAGTAGGCACTACGAATGGAATCAATCGAGGCAATTTACGAATACGCCTGGCTGGTACCGGTTTTACCCCTAGTCGGTGCGGCAATTGTCGGCACCGGTCTAGTGAGTTATAGCCAGACCACCAGCACGCTGCGGCGTCCTGCTGCCGTCTTTATCGTTTCGTTGACGGGGGCAGCGATGGTGCTGTCCTTCCTATTATTTTTCAGTCAATTTCAAGGTCAAGAAGCTTATACCCGCACCATTGACTGGGCCTCGGCTGGGGACTTTCACCTGACGATGGGTTACACCATCGATCACCTGGCCTCTTTAATGCTGGTGATTGTCACCACTGTGGCCTTTTTGGTGATGGTCTACACCGATGGCTACATGGCCCATGACCCTGGTTATGTGCGCTTCTATGCCTATTTGAGCTTATTTAGCTCATCCATGCTGGGGTTGGTGATTAGCCCTAACTTGCTACAGGTCTATGTGTTCTGGGAACTGGTGGGCATGTGTTCCTACCTGTTAATCGGATTTTGGTATGAGCGCAAAGGTGCTGCTGATGCCTGTCAGAAGGCTTTTGTCACCAACCGAGTTGGGGACTTTGGCTTGCTGCTGGGGATGCTGGCGATTTTCTGGGCCACCGGTAGCTTTGAGTTTGACGTGATGGGCGATCGCCTCACGGAATTGGTCACCACGGGCAGCCTCAATGCTGGACTGGTATCGATTTTCGCGATTTTGGTCTTTCTCGGCCCCATGGCCAAGTCAGCTCAGTTTCCACTGCATGTGTGGTTGCCCGACGCCATGGAAGGCCCAACACCTATCTCCGCCTTAATCCACGCCGCCACCATGGTGGCGGCTGGGGTGTTCCTCGTAGCTCGCATGTTCCCAGTCTTTGAGGAACTGCCAACGGTCATGAACGTGGTGGCTTGGACGGGGGCCTTTACGGCCTTCATGGGGGCCAGTATCGCCATCACCCAAAACGACATCAAAAAGGGTCTGGCTTACTCCACCATGTCCCAGTTGGGCTACATGGTGATGGCCATGGGGGTCGGAGCCTACGGAGCCGGTCTCTTTCACCTGATGACCCATGCCTACTTCAAGGCGATGTTGTTTTTGGGCTCTGGCTCTGTGATTCACGGCATGGAAGAGGTGGTGGGTCACGACCCGGTGCTGGCCCAAGACATGCGGCTGATGGGTGGCTTGCGCAAACACATGCCCATCACTGCGATCACCTTTTTGATCGGGACCCTGGCCATCTGTGGGATTCCGCCCTTTGCGGGCTTTTGGTCTAAGGATGAAATCCTGGGTTCGACCTTTGCCGTCAGTCCTGTCCTCTGGGGGATCGGTTGGCTAACCGCTGGGATCACGGCCTTCTACATGTTCCGCATGTACTTCTCGACCTTTGAGGGCGAGTTTAAGGGCACCGATAAAACCATTCAGCTACAGCTCAAGCGGGAGCAGCTAATGGCGATGGGGGCTTCCCTGGGGCCTGGGGCCATGAATCCCCAAGAACTGACCTTGGAGGAAGACACCCACGGGGATGACCATGACGATCATCACCACAGTGAGACCCCCCATGAATCGCCGTTTGCGATGACCTTTCCGTTGATGGCCCTAGCGGTGCCCTCAATGTTAATTGGCTTAGTGGGTACCCCTTTTGCCAATTATTTTGAAGCCTTCATCCACCCCCCCAGCGAAGAACTGCTGGAGCTGGCCGAATCAGCCGAAGCCTTTGACTGGCAAGAATTCTTGATCATGGGTGGCTCTTCCGTCGGCATTGGCCTGCTCGGCATTACCTTAGCGGTAATGATGTACCGCACGCGGGTGATTGATCCCGCCGCGATCGCCACACGAATCAAGCCCTTTTACCAACTGTCAAAAAACAAATGGTATGTCGATGATATTTACGAGGTGGTCTTCATCCAAGGCACCCGTAAACTCGCCAAGCAAGTGCTAGAAATCGACGTGCGGATCGTCGATGGCATTGTTAACTTGGCGGGCTTCGTCACCCTGGTGACCGGCGAAGGTCTGAAGTACTTCGAGAATGGTCGAGCCCAGTTTTACGCGCTGATCGTGTTTGGTGCCGTACTGGGGCTCGTGTTGCTCTCTGGAATAACTTAGTCGGCCAGCGTTACCCCACAGCAGCAACGCTGACGCGGTGGGGTAACGCTGACCATTCGTCTTCGCCTATCTGGATTATCCAAAGGCATTTTTTCAAGTTCTGCCCCTACAAATCACCGTTATGGATCTTGCTCAATTTCCTTGGTTAACGGTTACCACGCTTTTACCGATTACGGCGGCCCTGTTGATCCCCTTCATTCCGGATCAAAATGGGCGCACGATTCGTTGGTATGCCTTAACCGTTGGTCTGATCGATTTTATCTTGCTGGTCATTGGCTTTTGCCAGAGCTATGACCTCCAGGGCTCCGGCCTACAAATGGTTGAAAGCTACACCTGGGTGGCTCAACTCGACCTGAGATGGTCAGTCGGCGTCGATGGCCTATCGATGCCGCTAGTGCTCTTGACCGGCTTTATTAGCACCCTGGCGATCTTGGCCTCGTGGCCCGTCACCATGAAGCCCCGTCTGTTTTACTTCCTGATCCTGGCCATGTATAGCGGCCAGTTGGGGGTTTTTGTGGTCCAGGATATGCTTCTGTTCTTCTTCATGTGGGAACTAGAGCTGATCCCGGTTTATCTACTCCTGTCAATTTGGGGCGGCAAGCGGCGACTCTACGCGGCAACCAAGTTCATTCTTTATACCGCTGGGGGATCGCTATTTATCTTGGTGGCGGCCTTGGCAATGGCCTTCTATGGAGACACGATCACCTTTGATATGCGGGCCTTGGCCGCGAAGGATTATCCGCTCAATTTCCAGTTATTCATGTATGCGGCCTTCTTTATTGCCTATGGGGTCAAGTTGCCGATTATTCCGCTGCATACCTGGTTGCCAGATGCCCATGGGGAGGCGACGGCACCGGTCCATATGCTGTTGGCCGGTATCTTGCTGAAGATGGGGGGATATGCGCTGCTAAGGATGAATGTGGGAATGCTACCGGAGGCCCATGGCGTCGTGGCTCCCATTCTGATCATCCTTGGGGTTGTCAATATCATCTACGCAGCTCTCACCTCCTTTGCCCAGACCAATCTGAAACGCAAAATTGCCTATTCTTCTATCTCCCACATGGGCTTTGTGATGATTGGGCTAGCCTCTTTCACAAACCTGGGTCTGAGCGGGGCGGTGCTACAAATGGTTTCCCATGGGTTAATTGGAGCCAGCCTATTCTTTCTGGTGGGGGCCACCTACGATCGCACCCACACCCTCATCCTCAAGGAAATGGGGGGGGTGGGCAAAAAGATGCCCAAGATTTTTGCGATGTTCACCACCTGCTCCATGGCCTCCTTGGCCTTGCCAGGGATGAGTGGCTTTGTGGCTGAGTTAATGGTGTTTGTGGGCTTTGCCACCAGTGATGCCTATAGCTTCAACTTCAAGTTGATTATGGTGATCTTGATGGCGATCGGGGTGGTGTTGACCCCCATCTACCTGCTGTCTATGCTGCGGGAAATTTTCTATGGGCCGGAAAACAAGGAGCTGAACGAAAAGGAAGTCTTGATCGATGCCGAGCCTCGGGAGGTGTTTATCATCGCTTGTCTGCTGGTGCCAATCATTGGCTTTGGTCTCTACCCCAAGCTGCTAACCCAGGTCTACGATGCCACCACCCTCCAGCTCACTGATCACCTGCGTGAGAAGGTATTTGCCCTGAATGACACTGAATCCATTCCGCCCTTGGCCTGGTTGCCTCAAAAGGCTCCCATGCTCCCAAAAGGGTGACAACCGCTGCTTGAGATGTAGGGCTTGATTTTGAAACATCCCCCGAGGTGGCCTCGGGGGATGTTTTTTGGGCATGCTTGGGTCTGGGCCGCGATGATGGGATCGTTTCACCCTGACACATCCTCAGGGGGTCGCCACCTTTCTGCAACCGGGGTTGGATTTTGAGCCCGTTCACGACAGGAAAGTGTTTTTGCCGTTACTGGGGCCGGAGGAAGCATTGGCCGCGATCACCCTGGGGGCACTGTATCTAGCCGCCCCTAGGTCATAGCCCCGAAGACCTCACCTTGTAGGCGATGTTCTGAATGGGCAACTGCTCACTGTCCCAATTATCGTAGGTGAGCTGCAACCGCCGCTCACCGGCATAGTCCACTAATCTGCCGCTGTAGCGCTCCGCCTCGGTCCCCAATCCTTGAATGCGCACCGTGCCGTTAAAAACGGTAGCGCGGGCCAAATAAATCACCAAGTCATCCCGCGAGGGTCGATTGACGGTGGTACTGGCGGTGAGGTGAGCTAGACCCCGCTCATCCATTTCGTCGGCTAATGCCATCGCAGTATTTCGAACACCGCGAATGGCCACAATAATTGCCGCCACAGCCATGGTGATATCCACCCCATCGTCGGTCAAAATCTGCTGGTGAGATAGGTATTGAAAATTGTGCTCCCCCAAATCGGTCCGAATCCGGCGGTGAATGAGATTGTCGGGATGGTATTCGGTCAATGCGCCCACAATGGCCCCGCAGGCGGCTCGGGGTTCCCGCCAGGGAGACTCGCGGGTTTTGCCATAAACTTGCTTGCCGCCCTCTCGCAATCGCCCCACATGGGTTTTGAGATCGATCGCCACTAACGAAATGGATTGGGGGTGACCGGCATAAATCCGCTGTTTCAGTTGCTCATCCAACTCATGGGCTACGGTCACATGGGCCAAGGTAGCGCCATTATCGGTACCGCCCCCAGCGGGGAAAAAGGCTTCTAGTTTCAGTTCACCAATTTCTGAGAGGGTGGCAAACCGTGAGGCGACCACATCCCGATAGCGTTTCGTGGCCTCCCCTTGGTGAATGCGATCGCCGCAGTTGGTGTAAGCCAATGTCGTGACGACGCTGGGTAGACTCATATCTGCCCCGCAGGCTTTCATATCGGTGGGGCTACCCGCCGCAAACTGGAGCTCATCCCGCAGCAATTGCAGGCCGTTGATCAGGGCATAGCGATCGCTGACGATTTCGTTGAGGTAGTTGTGATAGGCATTTCGCTCCATGCCGAAGCTAGCCGCCAGTTGCCAAAACCGCTCTACCCGCCGTTGGGTTGCCGAGGCGTCAAAAGGCAAAGACATCAATCGCATCCTCTCTCATAAACGACGATGATGCACTGGTGGCAGTGAACCGAGTTTCATTGAACAACGCTAGCGTCATTGCAAAACACCTGCACGGTATAGATAGCGTCAGCCGTCCCTCAATCATGCCTTGCTGCGGGCATAGCAGGTAAATCTGCTATGCCCGCCCCTTCAACTCTGTCTGGCGGCAATCCCCCCACAGTTCTCTTACACTAAAAAAACGTCACGGCGGTCGTTAAGGGGTTTTATGGGCTTTCCAGTACGATTTCTGTTGGATGGGTACCGTCGTTTACTGACCCACCCGCGCTACGGCATTTGGGTTCTCCTGGGTAGCTTGGCCTATGTGCTGAGTCCAATCGATATATCCCCTGACATCATTCCCTTGCTGGGGCAGATCGATGACGTGGCGCTGATTATGTTGATGGTCTCTGCGGGGACCCAGTGGTTGGGCCAGCGCATGAATCCGGCTGAGGAGGCTGATCCCCTCCAGACCCAGGGTCGCACCACCGATCCTCACCCCGCCGCGCAAACCATTGACGTGGATGCCGTATCGGTGGATGAAAGTTAGGGTCAAGGCTTGTATAAGGCCGAGCTGGTGGGGGCGGAGGCGACCTATGAAATAACAAACCAGATATCGGCTGACTCAAACTGGAAAGCGAGCGGCAATGGCTTTGGCATCTAACCCCAAGTACTGGGCGTACTTCTGGATCAACCGCTGCACATAAAAGGGCTGGGGCAAGACCGACAGATCCCCTGATTCCATGGCTCGAAGTTGATGCAGTTGAATATAGGTCTGCATGTAGACCCCCTCCAGGGAGAGTTGCTGCTCCGCTCTGGCCTGGTGCAGAATCTGGCCAATACTTTGTAGGGCTGTTTGCTGGGCCTCTTGTAAGACCTCTAACCCGGTATTGGCCAATTGACTGGCAAATTCTCTCTGAGCACCCCCCCCCATTAACGGCAAAGTTCCACTGACCTCAGGTGTAGGGGTGACTGTGGTCTGGGTGACCGATGGAGATGGCTGCTGTTGCTGAATATATTTGGGATTATCTGCTTCGGCCAGATGCTGATCGACCCGATTGTCGAGGCGGTAACGGTTGAGCAAGCCCATGGCCACTAGCATGGTGACTGGCAAAGAGGCGATCGCCAGTTGCTGCACGGCCAAGGATGCCGCCGCTCCCACCCCTGAACCCACAATTAGGGCATATTCGGCGGAAGAGGTGATCCGGGGAGGCTGATTCGTTTGCATAGGGGTACAGCAAGTACAACGCACTGATAACCCCTACGAAAATCGAAGTTACCATCCGGAAGACCCAAGGTCCCAAAACCAGAATTGGAGCGAATTTACGTACGCATCACCGAACTGATGTGATTTCAAAAACTCCCCAGGTAGGATTCGAACCTACGACCAATCGATTAACAGTCGACCGCTCTACCACTGAGCTACTGAGGATTGCATTGATAATGTTAGCGATATGGGGGAGCGTTGGCAAGCCCGTATCCTAGGAAATTTGCTGATTTTTAAAATTATTGCCGTCCAAAGCGCATCTTTTGCAGCCGGACTTGGGCTTCTGGAGACAGTGAATGGGCCAAAAACCGCTGACTTCGCTTTGGACGAGTCTGCCGGTGATGCTGATCTCGATGCTGGCGTGCGGTCGCCAAGACATCGGCACTGAGCTGTTTGGCGGACATCCATTCAGCGCCGTACCCGGTCACCGTCAGTTGTTGTGCGCGGTCAGAGGTGGCCACAATCAAGCGACAGGGGTTGGCCCGCCAGCGGGCACAGAAGCGCTCAATGTAGCTATCGGCGGTTTGACCAAAATCGGTGTAATGAATGGAGACATGGTCTGTGACCGGTTCCACTGCGGCTGGGGTGGCCTGGGTATAGGCATCAAACACCAGATGGGTATGGAACTGTTGGTAGGCACTGTAGTTGACCATCAACTCCATCAGCTGATCGCGAGCGGCGGCCAAATCCCCTTGATCTCGCAGTTGGATAAGTGCTGGCCAACTGCCAATCATGTTGTAGCCATCAACGTAGAGGGTCGCTAAGTAGTGGGGATCGGCCATGGCCTAAGGGAGGATGACGGGGGTAGAAAGGGATGATTTAACTATACGTAACATTCTGTCCAAGGTGGTGGGAGCTGCCAATCCTTGGGATGCTTTAGTTTGCCTGGAAACAGGTTTCCCAGAAAGAGCGCTATCTTGGCAGAGATTATCTTGGGGGACCGATATGCTGCCGTTTTGCCGCCACCGATGGCCATCTGTATTGATGGGGGGGGTGGCGATCGCGGCGATGCTCTGCGTTGGGTTAGGGGCCTGCCATCCCGCCCAGGCGGATGGGGTGCTGCTGCCCGACTTGACGCCAAACCCCACTGCCCCCTCCCTGCAAGAACTGCAAGAGCTACAGGATTTACGCACCGAGAAGCGGTTTAAGGGCTTTATTGATCAGCGTCTTGCCAATAGTCCTGAGGTGCAAGACCGCATTGAGTTAGAGGTAGACCGCGCCTTTGCCCGCACGACGACGTTGCTAAATATTTTGCTGGTGATTTTAACCTCATTGCCGGTGATTGCCGCCTTGGGGATCTGGCTGTTGCGCCGCAGTGTCATCGGTGAATTGGTTGCAGAAGTGCGCTCCCAACTAGAGACCGAGGTGTTTGCCCAACTCAAACAGCAAAAGCTCAGCACCATCGCCGACATTGAGCGGATGCGCAGTGAATCTTTGGAGCAGGTGGAGCACATGGTGGCGGAGGCCCAATCGGTGCTGGATGAGCTCAAGACCCAAATTGAGATTGCCAATCAAGACATTGATCGGCTCAAGTCTGACGCGGCTTCCCAGTTAGAAACGATGGTCACCGATGCCCAGCAGGTTAAAGATCAGACCATCCAAGAGTTGACCGGCCTACTGCCGGGGTCCACTCAAGACACCTTATCCCCCGATGCGCAGCCTCGGGTGGGCACCCTCACCACCCTGCTGGAAAGTTTGAAGGCGGCCATTCCCCAAATCACCTTTAGCGCCAGTGATTATCTAAAACAGGGGAATGCCCTGTTTTTTGAAAGTCGCTATGACGACGCGATCGCCGCCTACGATAGCGCCATTGCCCTCAACCCAGAACTTTACGAAGCTTGGTTTACCAAGGCTTCAACCCTGATGATTGGGCAGCGCTACGGGGAAGCCAGCCAAGCCTATCAATTTGCCACCCAGCTCAAACCCGATTCCTACGATGCCTGGATGGGTCAGGGCAATGCCCTGCGCAAGTCCCAACAGAGCGAAGCGGCGATCGCGGCATTTGGGGAAGCCATTGCCCTCAAGCCGGAAGATCCCTTGGCCCTGTTTAATCGGGGGAATGCCAAAGCCGACACTGAGGATTTGCCAGGGGCGATCGCCGATTACGACCAGGCCCTAGCGCTAAAACCTGGCTTTGCTAAGGCGGCATTGAGACGGGGGCAGCTCTTGCAGCAGTGCGGTGACCATGGGGGGGCGATCGCGGCCTTTGAGCAAGTGATTGACTGTAACGGCACCGATAGGAGCGATGCCTGGTACGGCCAGGCGATGAGCTACAGCGCTCAAGGGGAAACGGAGCAGGCGATCGCGGCATTGGCAACGGCAATAGAGCTGACCGCTAATTTTCAGGGTCACGCTCAGCAAGAAGTTGCCTTTGAAATACTCCGTGATTTACCTGCCTTTCAAGCGCTATTCCAGAATGCGGATAGCGCGTAATGCAAGACAAACCATAAAATCCTCGGTTTTCCGGGCATCTCAACCGCACCGGGAGACCAAAACCTTCCGTCCGAGTAGCCGTCAGGCTGATTGAGAAGGCTGTGCTCTAGCTAATTGAGACCTTTCACCCGGGACTACTTACCCATGAATCGACGTGCTGATTTCACCCTGCTGATTTTGGGTTTTATCTGGGCTGTAGCCACCGGACTCGTGATCACCCTAGCGCCGCCGCCCACCTCTCCCCCGGCAATTCCTATGGCTGGTTTATTGAGCGATCCGTTCTTGCAAGCACCCACGGCCAATAGCGTTCGGGTCGTCTGGTTCACAGAGTTTCCGGGGCAAACCCATACTGTTCAGGTGGGGGACCGACCTGAGCCGATTGCCGCGACCACCCGTGAGATCACCCGTCTCAAAGAAGATGCCGCCTCCCAGAAACTGGGCAGTGATACCCTCGAAAAACCGGTGAGCAGGCCGATTTGGCGTCACGAGGCCGAGATCACGGGACTCTCCCCAGGGGAACGATTGCCCTATCGCGTCAGCAGCACCCAAGCGGATGGCACTCTATTCACTCGCGGACCGTTTTCTTTGGCTGCGACCCCGCCCAACGGTCAACCCTTAAAGATTCTGCTCACATCGGATCATCAGCTCATGCCCATGACCGCGACCAACTTGCAAAAGGTGGCGGAGACGGTCGGTCAGGTGGATGCGGTGTTTGTGGCAGGGGACCTCGTGAATGTGCCCGATCGCGCCTCAGAATGGTTTGACGATAGTCGCGGTGGGGCGTTTTTCCCTGCCTTACAAGGGCGGGCCAACTATGCCCTGACCAAAGGTGGCACTATGACCCATTACCAGGGCGGTGAGTTGATTCAACATGCGCCCTTATTTCCGGCGATCGGCAATCACGAGGTGATGGGTCGGCTCTCAGCGACGCAACCCCTGAATCAACAATTCAACGCCCCCGCGCCCCGCAGCGCCGCCGTGAAGCGCTATCAAGCCTATGCCGAGCTGTTTAACCCCAGCGCTGATCCGGACCAAAGACGGCAGTGGATTATCGACAACTCCTACAACAGCAACAGCTACGAACAACTGTTTACCCTGCCGGTGGCTACGGTGCCCAATCCCGAGCGGGCTGAACAAACCTCGCGCTACTACGCCACTAGTTTTGGTGACGTGCGACTGGTCTCTTTATTTGCCACTCAGATTTGGCGCAGCCCCCAAGTCACCCCTCAGACCCAGGGACGCTACCGCGAACGGCAAGCCGATATCAATAACCCAGAGGCATGGGGGTATGGGCAACATATTTTTGAACCCATCCAAACAGGCAGCTTGCAATACCAGTGGTTAGCGCAAGAGCTGGCCAGCGAAGCGTTTCAGCAGGCGAAGTATAAGGTGGTGATGTTGCACCATCCCCTCCACAGCCTGGGAGACAACATTGTCCCGGCCTTCACTGACCCAGTACCCATTTACGATCGCACCCCCGAGGGTCGCCTAAAGGCAGTCCGATACGAATATCCCCTTTCCCAAGACCATTTGATCCGTGACCTCGTCCCTTTGCTAGAGGCGGCGGGGGTGAATCTGGTGCTCTACGGTCACTCCCACCTGTGGAATCGATTTGTCGGCCCAACGGGGATGCATTTCTTAGAAACTTCCAATGTGGGCAACACCTACGGGGCCTTTTTAGGGAAAAAAATAGGGGCCGAAACAGCGGGCAAAAAGCGCCCGTTGCCTCCCTCAGTGCCGACGGAGGATTTAGATAAATTCAACGCAGCCTACTACATCGCCCAGGGGGACCCCAATGGCTTAGCCCCGGTGGTCCCTACGGTGGCCCCCTTGCAAGATGACCAAGGCGACCCTTTGCCCTATATCGCCAGCAATGACATCACGGCATTCAGCATTTTGGACACTGGCCTGGGGGAAGTGCGCAGTTACTATTTCGACACTCGCAAACCCAACAGTGATGTGGTGTTATTTGATCGCTTTACCCTAGGTCAAGGGTAACTATCAGTCCCGATGGTTCGCGCCTCAACCTCCATTTCGTTGGGCTTCACCTGGGCAGACCGGTTACGGCGGTTGGGCCAGCGATTACAATCTGCTGCCCCAGTAGTCTGGCAAGAACTGCGTCGTTCGGATTAAGAAAGGAGAAAACTAGCGCGAGGGACGGGCAGCGGTTTTAGAATGAGGGCCGAGTGTAAGCAATGTAGCGGCTTTCGGCCCTTTTTTTGCCTACAGTGCTGTTTGGACTTGTCGTTACTGTTACCCCCCGAGGATTGCCCCATGAGCTACCGCATGGATCGTCGCGCCTATGGCGAAACCTATGGCCCCACCGTGGGCGATCGCATTCGCCTAGCGGACACCGAGCTGATCATTGAGGTAGAGCAGGACTTCACCACCTACGGGGACGAGGTTAAGTTTGGCGGCGGCAAGGTGATCCGCGATGGCATGGGGCAGTCCCCGATTTCCCGCGAAGAGGGGGCAGTGGACACGGTGATCACCAACGCCCTGATTCTCGACTGGTGGGGCATCGTCAAGGCAGACGTGGGCATTAAGGATGGACGCATCGTCAAAATCGGTAAGGCGGGCAATCCTTACATCCAAGACAATGTGGATATCATCATTGGCCCCAGCACCGAGGCGATCGCTGGGGAAGGCATGATCCTGACCGCTGGCGGCATTGACGCCCATATCCACTTTATTTGCCCCCAGCAGATTGAGACGGCGATCGCCTCCGGTGTGACCACGATGATCGGGGGCGGCACCGGCCCTGCGACCGGGACGAACGCAACGACCTGTACCCCTGGCCCCTGGCATATCTGGCGGATGTATCAGGCGATCGAAGCCTTTCCCCTCAACTTCGGCTTTATGGGCAAGGGCAACAGCGCCCTGCAGCCAGGACTACGGGAGCAGGTGGAAGCAGGGGCAGTGGGCCTAAAGCTGCATGAGGATTGGGGCACGACGCCAGCCACGATCGATACCTGCCTCAGCGTGGCGGAGGACTATGACGTACAGGTCGCCATCCACACCGACACCCTAAACGAATCAGGTTTCGTTGAAGACACCATCGCTGCCTTCAAGGGACGGACGATTCACACCTATCACACGGAAGGGGCAGGCGGCGGCCATGCGCCAGACATCATCAAAGTCTGTGGCGAGAGCAATGTGCTGCCCTCCTCCACCAACCCGACCCGCCCTTACACCACCAATACCCTCGAAGAACACCTCGACATGCTGATGGTGTGCCACCACCTCAGCCGCAGCATCCCCGAAGACGTGGCCTTTGCCGAGTCTCGCATCCGCCGGGAAACCATTGCCGCAGAAGATATCCTCCATGACTTGGGTGCATTTAGCATGATTTCCTCCGACTCCCAGGCCATGGGGCGGGTGGGGGAAGTCATTATTCGGACTTGGCAAACCGCCCACAAAATGAAGGTGCAGCGGGGTCCCCTGCCGGAAGATTCGGACCGGAACGACAATCACCGGGCCAAGCGCTACGTCGCCAAATACACCATCAATCCGGCCATTACCCACGGCGTTTCCCACATCATCGGTTCCGTCGAAGCGGGCAAACTGGCGGATCTATGTCTCTGGAAGCCGGCAATGTTTGGGGTGAAGCCGGAAATTGTGATTAAGGGGGGCACGATCGCTTGGGCGCAAATGGGCGATCCCAATGCCAGCATCCCCACCCCCCAGCCGGTGCATATGCGACCGATGTTTGGCAGCTACGGGGGGGCGATCGCCGCTACTAGCGTCAGCTTTATGTCCAAAGCTGCCGTGGACGGAGGCATCGCGGAACAAATCGGCCTGCAAAAACCGCCAGAGGCCGTTCACACCATTCGTAGCCTAACCAAGGCCAACATGAAGCTCAATGATTACCAGCCCCACATGGAGGTTAACCCTGAAACCTATGAGGTGCGAGCAGACGGGGAATTGCTGACCTGCGAACCCGTGGATGTCTTGCCCATGGCCCAGCGCTATTTCTTGTTTTAGCAACAACATCGGTAATCTTCGCCACAATGGCAATACAACCCTGGGAGGAGCGGCGTGGATTTTACCGAAAGCCTGCGGATGGCGGTGACGACCCTCACCGCTAATAAACTGCGTAGCAGCCTCACCATGCTCGGCATTGTGATCGGTAATGCCTCGGTGATTGCCATGGTGGGCATTGGTGAAGGGGCGCAGCGCTATATTGGCGACCAGCTCCAGACCCTTGGCCCCAATGTGTTATTTGTGGTGCCCGGCAATCGCCAAACCCGTGAATTGGGGGGCTTAGAGGTGCCCAAGACCCTAGTCGTGGCCGATGCCGAGGCGATCTCCCAGCAAGTGCCCACCGTCGTGGGGACCGCCCCAGAATTTAGCGATCGCAGTTTGATCACCTATCAAAACCGCAGCGCCAATAGCAGCGTTATCGGCACCAACGAGCAGTTTTTGACCGTGCGCAGCTTTGAGATGGGGCAGGGTCGATTTATTTCTGAGGTCGATCTAGATCGCCGCAGTCTATCCGTGGTGCTGGGGGCGACCCTGGCGGAACGGCTGTTTGATCAAGAGAGCCCCATCGGTCAATCCATTCGGATTAAGGGGACCCGCTTTGAGGTGATTGGGGTGATGGCCAAGAAGGGCTCCAATCTGGGGCTCGACTACGACGATGCGGTGATTGTACCCATCACCACCCAAGCCAGTCGGCTAGTGGGGCAGCGCCAGTCGCCCTACGGCATTCAGGTGTCGTTTATTGTCGTCTCGACGGTGGATCGCGAGAGCATGGACACGGCGGAGTTTCAGATTACGAACCTGCTGCGGCTACGCCACAATATCGTGGACGACGACGATTTTTATGTGAGCAGCCAAGACACCCTGCTGGATCTGGCCGAAACCGTCACCGGAGCCCTGACCCTGATGCTGGCGGCGATCGCCGCCATTTCCTTATTAGTGGGGGGCATTGGCATCATGAACATCATGTTGGTCTCGGTGCGGGAGCGCACCCAGGAAATTGGCCTGCGCAAAGCGATCGGGGCCTCCCAACGGGATATTTTGGTGCAGTTCTTAATCGAGTCGTTGATTTTGGCGGTGGCGGGGGGCTTTGTGGGCAGCGGCCTAGGCATCAGCGGCATCTTTCTGCTCAGCGCCGTCACCCCGCTGGAAGCCAGCATCTCCGGAAGTGCGATTGCCGTAGCCGTAGGGGTTTCTGGGGGTATTGGCCTCTTTTTTGGGGTATTCCCAGCCCGGCAGGCGGCCAAGCTCGACCCGATCGTCGCCCTGCGGAGCATTTGATTCGATCTGTCTGTTATTCGTAGGGAGCCGGAAAGGATTGCCCCGTCAGGGAACGCGTTACCATAGCAACACTTTTGTCGTCTGATTCCCTTTGATGGCCCGCTTCACCCTCAATTCCTTCCGGGCACGGTTTAATATTTCCCGGTTGGCAATCCAACATTCAACGCTGACCGTTTGCTGCTGGATTGCGATCGCCGTAGCGGGTCTGTTCGCCTTCAGCA